>CAKTCY010000002.1 GCA_934540955.1 uncultured Faecalibacterium sp. | reverse complement strand
GACGGCAACTTCGAGAAGGCAATCGAGATCCTGCGTGAGCGTGGTCTGGCTACCGCCGCCAAGAAGGCAAGCCGCGTTGCTGCCGAGGGTATGGTCTACGCTGACTACTGCCCCACCTGCAAGGTCGGTGTTGTCATCGAGGTCAACGCTGAGACCGACTTCGTTGCCAAGAACGACAAGTTCGTCGACTTCGTCAAGGAGGCCACCAAGGTCATCATGAAGCAGAACCCCGCTGATGTCGAGGCTCTGATGGCTTGCAAGACCGAGGCTGGCGAGACCGTTGACGAGGCTCTGAAGAACCTGATCCTGGTCATCAAGGAGAACATCAAGGTTCGCCGCTTCACCCGTTACGAGGGCGTCTGCTCTGCATACGTCCACGGCGGCGGCACCCACGGCATTCTGGTCAACTTCGAGACCACCAATGACATCAACGCTAAGGACGAGTTCGTTGCTTACGGCAAGGACATCGCTATGCAGGTCGCTGCTGCTAACCCCGGCTACGTCGACGAGGCTTCTGTCCCCGCCGAGGTCGTGGCTAAGGAGAAGGAGATCATGCTGGCTCAGATGGCTCAGGATCCCAAGACCGCTAACAAGCCTGAGGCTGTGAAGGAGAAGATGATCGAGGGCAAGATCAAGAAGTTCTTCAAGGAGAACTGCCTGGTCGATCAGGAGTTCGTCAAGGACGGCGACCTGACCGTTGCTCAGTACACCGCTAAGGTCGCTAAGGATCTGGGCGGCGAGATCAAGATCGTCAAGTTCGTCCGCTTTGTCAAGGGCGAGGGTCTGGAGAAGCGTGCTGACGACTTCGCATCTGAAGTTGCAAGCATGGTGAAGTAATTTAAACTTCCAAAGACAAAATGGGAGCCGCAGTACCTGTAACGGGGTGCTGCGGCTCCTTTTTGTTTGTGAAAATGCAATACCGGGCAGCCCGCAGACTGCCCGGTATTGCTGTATAAATCTTCTGCTTATGCTTCGTCCAAAACCTCTTCGGGGTCCTCAATGGCGTCCTCGATGGTCTCCTCGACCTCCATCGCTTCTTCAGCGTCCGGGGCGGCAAACAGCTCTTGAATCTGATCCCGCAGCCAGAGCAGACGGTTATCCAGTGCCTTGTCCCGTGCCAGCAGCGGCGCAATGATCTCGGGCTTGTCGGTGATCAGGTCATCCACACCCAGCTGCAGCAGCTTTTCCGCATCCTGCTGGCGATTGATGGTCCATGCGGAGATCGTCTTGCCGCGCAGATGAATCTGCTGCACCATACCGGCGGTGATAAAGGTGGATTCCACGCTGAAAAAGTCTGCGGCAGGCAGGTCGTAGTAGGTGCCCACGCCCAGCGCCAGAATATACCCTGTGGTAATGTCCGGGTCAAGTTCCTTCACCTTGCACAAGGTCTCGTAGCTTTGAGAGGTGACCACGCAGTCCGCGCCGTAGTCGTATGCGTGGATCAGCCGCACCGTTTCAGCCTCCAATGTCGGTGTAAAGGTGCTGGGCTTGATCTCAATATTCAGCTCTGCCTTGCCCTTGCACAGCGCCAGAACCTCCTCCAGCGTGGGAATATAAGAACCCGTAAACTGCCGATGGAACCAGCGCCCGGCATCCAACTGCTGCACCTGCGCATAGGACAGGTCGTAGATATTGGCGCTGTAGCCGGTGCACCGGCGCAGGCTGGTGTCGTGGGTCACCACGGCCACGCCGTCAGCAGTCATCTGCACGTCCAGTTCAATGCGGGGGCTGCCGTGCTCCAGCGCAGCCTCGAAGGCTGCCATGGTGTTCTCCGGTGCACGGGAGGAGTAGCCCCGGTGGTAGGTGATCACCGGGTCGGCAAGACCCAGCACGCTCTGCAGTGGTTGCGTTTGCGGGAACAGCAGATATACCGCCGCTACCCCGCAGGTAACCAGTGCGGCGCAGGCCATCATCCCGACCAACACCGTCTGCTCGCGGTGCAGGGCAGGGAGCACACCGAAAACGGTCGGCTGCGCTGCATTGGACTGCCGGGTCACATCATACAGTGTCTCTGTAAGGGTACTCTGCGCCGCCGTCATGGCGCAGTCCATGAGCATACAAAGAAACGGTACCTCGATCAGCAGCGCCGCGCGGGAAAGCGCCAGCAGGGCAGCAGTGCTGGCAAAGCCGACACCTAGGATAACGCAATAGAACAGCAAAGCCCCGCACAGCAGCATCAGCCCGGTGCGCACAGCGGCGGTCAGCATCCAGCGCAGTGCCAGCCCAAGCAGCTGTCCGGCGCGGCTGCGCAAAACCCGCAGACTCTCTGCAAACGCACAGCCAAAGCTTTTGCGCTCTAACAGGAATTTTGGCAGCACCACAAGCCCGTCCAGCAGCAGCGCCAGTATGCAAAGCACCGCCAATGCAAACAGCAAGCGGTTGGCAGCGCGCGCCTTCAGCAGTCCCCAGAGATATTCCGGCACGGCAAACTGGGTCAGATGGTTTGCTGCCAGAAAAAAGTTCGTCAGCGGGATCAGGGCAGCGCCATACAGCAGCAGCGGGAGATTCTGCGGCAGAAACACCCGCACAAGGCTGCAAAAGGCATCCCGGAACACCGCCCATGCCTGTAGCGGCTCCCCGTGCCGCACCCGCGTCAATAGCTGCAGCATCGCGGCAATCTCGTACAGGCTCCAGAAGGCTGCCAGCACCGCCAGCACGGCGATGCACCCGATGATGGCAGGGGAGGCAAAGATGCGGGAAGCGGTCTTGTTGTTGAGGTATTGTATGGGTGCGAACCGCAGTGTCAGCGCCCAGATCAGTTGCAACGCCGGTACGAACAAGAGGTTTGTCAGTACCTTATAAAACAATAGAAAAAGCAGAAAGACCCGCCCCTTTGACGAAAGCAGGGAACGGGTGGCAGCGTGCAGGGAATGGTAGGTCTGCTCCTGCTGCCGGAGCTTTGCGGAAAATCGCTTCAAGATATAGCTTCAACCTCTTTTGCATATTGCCGGGCTTTTCGCGTGCGCTGTATAGGTACAGCTTGGCAGATTGCCCGGCAATTATGATTTTTTTAATATTTTAATATAGTGTAACATAAACGCAACGGAAAGAAAACGCAGCAGGCGGGTGCAGTTTCGCCAAAAAAACTGGAAAAATTTTTACATCCGCAAAATGGGCGCGCGAGAGCATTTGCCTAGATAAAACGTGCAAAACGATGAATCGTTAAAAATTTGAGTATCCATAAGGGATGGATGTTGAATCGCATGGAATTTTATAGAATCCCTTGCATTTTTTTGCCAGCTTCTGTATAATAAATATAATTTTGAAAGCTCACACAGACAACCAGGAGGTCTAATTATGGCTTCAAAGATCAATAAGGGAGAAATCCTCGCCAAGTTCTTCGATGACGGGGAATACACTGCGCTGTTTGCTGATGGTGCAGTGAGCGCTGCCTGCGGCTATGCTGCAGGTCAGCAGGCTTACGCTGTTTATCAGAACGGCGAGGCTGTCACCGTAAAGGATGTTGAAAAGAACATCAAGGTTCTGGAAATGGCTGCACAGACTGGCTGCCCGGTGGTCACCTTCTATAATTCGGTTGGCGCAAAGCTGGCCGAGGGTCTGGACGTGCTGACTGCCAGCGCAAAGCTGAATGCACAGATCGCAAAGGTCTCCGGTGTTGTTCCGCAGGTGGCCGTTGTTCTGGGTGTCTGCGGCGGCACCAGCGCTCTGAGCGCTGCCAACGCAGATGTCTGCATCATGGCCGAGGGCGCCGAGCTGTTCTTCACCGCTCCGTTCACCTCCGCTGCCAAGGGCGATAAGGTCGCCGATGCAGGCAGCGCCGCCGCTGCTGCCAAGGCAGGTGTGGCCTCCATCGTGGCTGCCGATGCCGCAGAGGCTGCTGAAAAGGCTGCTCACATCGTGGGTCTGCTGCCCGCCAACAACCTGACCGGCCCGGCGATCTTCGAGTTCGAGCAGCCCACCACTGTTCTGGCTGCCGGTGCCGAGCCCGCAAAGGCCGCTGCTGCTGTGATCGATAAGGACAGCGCCGTGGAGCTGTATGCAGGCTTTGGCAAGTCTGTCTACACCGCATTTGCAACCATCGGCGGCAACGCCGTGGGCGTTGTGGCAACCGGCAAGCAGCTGTGCCACAACTGCGTAGCCAAGGCTTCCCGCTTTGTGCGCCTGTGCGATGCCTTCAGCGTGCCTGTGGTCACCATCGTGGACACCGAGGGCTTTGTGCCCAGCGTTACCGATGATGTGGCTGGCGGCATCCGCGAGGCTGCCCGTCTGGCCGCTACCTACGCTGATGCTACCACCGCAAAGGTGGCGGTGCTGGCCGGTAAGGCTGTGGGCCCTGTGTACACCACTCTGGCTGCTGCCGACCTGCGCATCGCTGTGACCGGCTGCACCGTCAGCGCACTGGAGCCCAGCGCCGCTGTCAGCGTGCTGTACAAGGACGAGATCGATGCTTCCGACAACATCATTGCCGCCACCAAGGCCAAGACTGCTGCTTACACCGCTGAGGTGTGCAGCGCTGCCAGCGCAGTGGCTGCCGGTGCTGCCGATATGAGCTGCGATGCCGCTAATGTGCGCGCCAGCGTTGTGGCTGCACTGGAGCTGCTGAGCACCAAGCGCGCCGCCCGCCTGCCCAAGAAGCATGGCAATATGGCCCTGTAAGCGTCCGAATGTAAGTTAATTGAGTTCGATTTTGAATTGGAGGATCCTTCCATGAAGTACTACAATATTACTGTCAATGGTGTTGCTTACAGCGTTTCCGTTGAGGAAACCGCCGCAGGCGCTGCTCCCGTTGCTGCTCCTGTTGCAGCACCCGCCGCACCCAAGGCCGCTCCCGCTCCCGCAGCTGCTCCCAAGGCAGCCGCCGGTGCAGCCGGTGCTGTTACCGTCAAGGCTCCCATGCCCGGCAACATTCTGGATGTCAAGGTCGCTGCCGGTGCTTCTGTCAAGGCCGGTGATGTGCTGGTCATCCTCGAGGCCATGAAGATGGAGAACGAGATCGTTGCTCCGCAGGATGGTACCGTGGCTTCCATCAACGTGAACAAGGGCGATACCGTCAACTCCGGTGACGTTCTGGTTTCCATGAACTAAGGAAGAGGTGACAACCATGGCAAAAAAGCCGATCAAGGTGACCGAGGTCGTCCTGCGTGATGCGCACCAGTCTTTGCTGGCTACCCGTATGACCATGGACGAGATGCGCCCCATCCTGCCCGAAATGGACAAGATCAACTACTTCTCCGTGGAGTGCTGGGGCGGCGCTACGTTCGACAGCTGCATCCGCTTCCTGGACGAGGATCCGTGGGAGCGTCTGCGCATCCTGCGCAAGGAGCTGCCGCACCAGAAGCTGCAGATGCTGTTCCGCGGCCAGAATATGCTGGGCTACCGTCCCTACGCAGATGACGCTGTGGAGTACTTTGTACAGAAGTCCGTTGCCAACGGCATTGACGTCATCCGTATCTTCGACGCACTGAACGACCCCCGCAACCTGCAGACCGCTATCAAGTCTGCCAACAAGGAGGGTGCTCATGTGCAGGGCTGCATCAGCTATACTCTGAGCCCTGTGCACAACAACGAGTACTTTGCAGCCTACGCCAAAACTCTGGAGGAGATGGGCGCAAACTCCATCTGCATCAAGGATATGGCAGGTCTGCTCACCCCCTACACCTGCTATGATCTGGTCAAGAAGCTGAAGGAGACCGTCAGCATCCCTGTGGATATCCACAGCCACTACACCGCAGGTCTGGCTTCCATGTCCATCCTCAAGGGCATCGAGGCAGGTGCCGACATCGTTGATACCGCCATGAGTCCCCTGAGCCTTGGCACCAGCCATATGCCCACCGAGAGCCTGGTGGCTGCCCTGCAGGGCACCGACTACGACACCGGTCTGGATCTGAAGCAGCTGAATGTCGTGCGCGCTTATTTTGCAAAGCTGCGCGAGAAGTACATCGCCAACGGTCAGATCAGCCCCAAGAGCCTTGGTGTGGACGCCAACACTCTGCTGTATCAGGTGCCGGGCGGTATGTTCTCCAATATGCTCAAGCAGCTGAAGGATGCCGGCAAGGAGGATAAGCTGGACGAAGTGCTGGCAGAGATCCCCCGCGTCCGTGAGGATGCAGGCTATCCGCCGCTGGTCACCCCCACCAGCCAGATCGTTGGCACGCAGGCTGTGTTCAACGTCATCATGGGCGAGCGCTACAAGATGGTCACCAAGGAGTTCAAGGGTCTGGTCCACGGCGACTACGGCAAGACTCCCGCTCCCATCAAGCCCGAGTTCACCAAGAAGATCCTTGGCGACGAGCAGCCCATTACCTGCCGCTTTGCCGACACGCTTGCTCCCGAGATGGACAAGCTGAAGGCCGAGGCCGCCAAGTGGGCAACGCAGGAAGAGGACGTGCTGACCTACGCCATGTTCCCGCAGGTCGCTCCTAAGTTCTTCGATAAGCGCAATGCCAAAAAGCAGGGCGTGGACGGCGATCATGTGGACTACACCAATCAGTCCCATCCTGTCTGATAAATAAGCTTCTTTCAAGGCTGCTGCACAAAATACTGTGCAGCAGCCTTTTTTGCGCAGTCGGCAAAGGCACAAGACGTGCTCTGTCGGGCAATCCCGGAAAAACTTCTGCATACACATTGACTTGCCGCCCAATACCTTTTATAATGTTTGGTATAGCCCATACAATACAACAAATGATGTGGAGGAAAATGCTATGCGAAGCATCCCGGAACAGCGCATTGCTGAGTTTCAGGAGCAGGATTATCAACTGTATTTTGGCATTTCAAAGCTGGAATTTGACCGGATGCTCAAGGCTCTGCATGAGGCTTACCGTCAGGAGCACAAGCGCAAGACCCGCTTTACCAAGATCTCCATGATGGATAAACTCATCCTGACCCTGATCTATCGCTACGAGTACCGCACGATGGAAAGCATTGCCAAGGAATACGAGGTCTCTCTGGATACCATTGCCGACAACATCCATTGGGTGGAGCGCACGCTGCTCAATGCAGATATCCTGCAAACCAGTGTGACCTGCGTTTATAAGACGAACTGATGTTATGGCCCTGCGTGAAAACGCGGGGTTATATTTTTACAGGGAAATGCCGCTGAGAAGCGGTAACTGCCGCAGTCATGTTGTTTTGATCATTACCGGTTACGCAGCAGTAAAAAACGAAATGTGTGTTTTTTTCGCGGATGCAGTCTGCACCTTGAATTTTTCAGAAAAGAATAGTAAAATGATGCTATATGTATCGTAACATGGGCTTGTGTGCCCAAAGCGGATACCTATACAGAAAAACCGAAGTGAACCGTAAAAGAATAGGAGCTAGTATGATCTTAAGCATGACCGGTTTCGGCAGGGGGACTGCCGTGCTCAATGGCCGCGAGATCACTGTGGAGCTGCGCAGCGTGAACTCCCGCTATTTCGAGTATTCCTCCCGCATCCCGCGCACCTGCAGTTCTCTGGACAGCTGCCTGAAAAAGCAGCTCAACCAGCGGATCTCCCGCGGCAAGGTAGAGCTTAGCATGACCGTGCAGAACGTGGACGCGGCAGATACCGTGGTCGCCGTCAACATGGAGCTTGCCCGCAGCTATCAGCAGGCCATGCGGGACTTGTCCGAGCAACTGGGGGTCAAAAATGATGTATCCACTGCCGTTCTGACCCGCTTCCCAGATGTGCTGACCACCCGCCACGCTGATGTGGACGAGGAGCAGCTGTGGCAGGATGTATCTGCCGTCACCGCACAGGCACTGGATCGTTTTGTGGAGATGCGCGCCGCCGAGGGCGCCAAGATGAAGGCAGATGTGGAAAGCCGTCTTGTGTTTCTGGAACAGTGCGTCGGCAAGGTGGAAGCCTTGAGCGCAGGCCGGGTAGAAAACTACACCAACCGCCTGTACGAGAAGCTCAAGGTCATTCTGCAGGATCGCGACATTGATGACGCCCGTGTGCTGACCGAGGCCGCCATTTTTGGTGATAAGACCGCCGTGGATGAAGAAACTGTCCGTCTGCGCAGCCACATTGCCCAGTACCGCGACATCCTGCAGCTGGACGAGCCCGTGGGCCGCAAGCTGGATTTCCTGACGCAGGAGCTGAACCGCGAGACCAATACCATCGGCTCCAAGTGTCAGGATCTGGATATCACCCGCATTGTGGTGGATATGAAGGCGGAGATCGAAAAGATCCGTGAGCAGATCCAGAATCTGGAATAATATGCTGTGGAGGAGCCTATGAAACTCATCAACATCGGCTTTGGCAATATGGTCAGTGCGGGGCGCGTGGTGGCAGTCGTCAGCCCGGACTCTGCACCGGTCAAGCGTCTGGTGAAGGAAGCACGCGAGCGCGGGATGCTGATCGATGCCTCTTACGGCCGCAGCACCCGGGCAGTGCTCATCATGGACTCCGATCATGTCGTGCTGTCAGCTCTTCAGCCCGAAACGGTGGCAAGCCGCGCCGCCGGGCAGGAGGGCAGAGCATCAATGGAGGAGGAAGCATCTCATGGCGAATGATAAATTTCTGTTTGTAGTTTCCGGCGCAGCCGGTACCGGCAAGGACAGCGTGGTCAAGGCACTGCGCGAGGCACACCCCGAGATCGAAAAGACCGTCTCTGCCACCACCCGCACCCCGCGCCCCGGCGAGCAGGAGGGCGTGGATTACTACTACCGCACCCGTGAGCAGTTCCAGCAGCTGCTGGAAAACGATCAGGTGGTGGAGCATAACTTCTATAACGGCAACTACTACGGCACCCTGAAGTCTGAGGTGGAAAAGCGGCTGGAGGCCGGTAAGGTGGTCGTGCTGGTCATCGACGTGCACGGCGCTGCCAATATCCGCCGGATGTTCCCGGGCGCTACCACCGTGTTCCTGCTGCCGCCCTCTGTGGAGGAGCTGGAGCACCGTCTGCGCGGCCGCGGCACCGAGACCGAGGAAAGCATTCAGGAGCGTCTCGCCACCGCCCGGCAGGAGCTGGCCGAGCAGGACAAGTTTACCGTAAAGCTGGTCAACAACCAGATCGAGCCTTGCGCCGCAGAGCTGTATCAGGTCATCTGCCAGCGCGCTGGGCTGCAGGGCTGAAAAATCAAGCGTTGAAGGAGTTGGACGAATGCCCAAAACGGTAGGCGTTGCCGTCAGCAATGCGACCTTCCATTTTGATAAGCTGTATACCTATGCCGTTCTGCCGGAGCACCAGAATGCGGTGCGTCTGGGCAGCATGGTGCTGGTGCCCTTTGGTAAGGGCAGCCGCGCCCGCATGGGCGTGGTGCTGGTCTGCGATGCCGAGCCGGAGCACTCCAAGCTCAAATATCTGTTCGATGTAGCCCCGGCCTCGGCCTGCCTGACCCCGGAGCTGCTGCGGCTGGTGCATTTTTTAAAGGAACGCACCTTCTGCACCTACTATGAGGCCGTCAAGGCAGTCATTCCGTATGGTGCGCAGTACAAGCCTGCTGTGGCCGCAGACGGTGTGACCCCGGTGCTGCAAAAGCAGCTTACCCGCCACACGGAAAACGCCTACAAACTGGTAGGCACACTGCCGCAAAAGCCAAAGCCTACGGCAAAGCAGCTGGCGGCGGTGGCACTGCTGAGCGGCGGTCCCCGCACCCTGAACGAGCTGGAGGATAAGGGCATCAGCCGCGCGGTGCTGGATAACCTGTGCACCAAGGGTGTACTGGAATGCAGCAAGGTGAATAAGTCCATCGACCTCTACGCCTCCATCCCGCTGCGCAACGACCCCATCACCCTCACAGAGCAGCAGCAGGCCGCCTACGACACGCTGCTGCCCAAATTAGAAGATGCAGCACCCCATTCGGCGCTGCTGTATGGTGTGACCGGCAGCGGCAAGACGCTGGTATTTTTAAAGCTGATTTCCCGCTGTCTGGAGCTTGGCCGCAAGGCGCTGGTGCTGGTGCCGGAGATTAGCCTGACCCCGCAGATGATCCTGCGGTTAAAAGGGCAGTTTGGTCGCCGCGTGGCAGTGCAGCACTCTGCGCTCAACCACACCGAGCGTCTGCTGCAATGGCAGATGATCCAGGACGGCGGCGCAGATATCGTGGTGGGCACCCGCAGTGCGGTGTTTTCGCCGCTGGAAAATATCGGCCTTATCATCATTGACGAGGAGCAGGAGCACACCTACCGGTCGGAATCCGCACCGCGCTACTCTGCCCACGAGGTCGCCCGGCAGCGTGCCGCCGAAAACGGCGCACTGCTGCTTCTGGCCAGTGCCACCCCCAGCACAGAGAGCTTTTACGTTGCACAGAACGGACGCACCCAGCTGGTGCGCCTGACCAAGCGCTATGGCGGCAACCCGCTGCCCAGCGTGCAGATCGTGGATATGCGGGCAGAGCTGGCTGCGGGCAACCCTCGGGAGATCAGCCTTGCGCTGGAGGATGCCATCCGCCGCAATCTGGAGGCAGAAAAGCAGACCATTCTTCTGCTCAACCGCCGGGGCTACCAGACCATTGCTCAGTGCGAGGACTGCCGCGAGGTGCTCAAGTGCTCCAAGTGCAGCGTGCCCATGGTGTACCACAAATCAGCGCATAAGGTGCTGTGCCACTACTGCGGCTCTCAGCAGGAGCCGCCGCCCACCCTTTGCCCGGCCTGCGGCGGCAAGCTGCAATACCGGGGCTTCGGCACCCAAAAAGCCGAGGAGGAGCTGGCAAAGCTCTTCCCGGAGGCGCGGGTGCTGCGCATGGATCAGGACTCCACTGCCGCCAAGGACGCCCACGAAAAGCTGCTTGCTAAATTTGCAGCACATGAATACGACATCATGGTGGGCACCCAGATGGTGGCGAAGGGGCTGGATTTCGAGGATGTGACCCTTGTGGGCGTTCTGGGCATTGATTCGCTGCTGTTCGCGCAGGGCTTCCGTGCATACGAGAACGTGTTCAGCCTGATCACACAGGTGGTGGGACGCAGCGGACGCGCAAAGGAACCCGGCTTTGCTATCATCCAGACCACCGACCCGGACAATCCGGTGCTCACCCTTGCCGCCGCGCAGGATTACGATGCCTTCTATGAGCAGGAGATCGCCTACCGCAAGCTGGGCCTGTACCCGCCCTTCTGCGGGCTGTGCGTCATCGGCTTTGCCGGTGCAAAGGAGAACGAGGTGGCGCGCGCCGCTGCCCGGTTCTCGGCGCTTTTAGGGCAGCAGGCGGCCAAGCAGCCGGATCTGCCCCTGCGCATTCTGGGCCCTACGCCCGGCAGCATTGAAAAGATCAACGACACCTACCGCTATAAGCTTACCGTTAAGTGCCGCAACGACCGCCGCTTCCGCGACCTTGTACGGGCGGCGCTGGCACTGTATGAAAAAGAAAAACTGCCGTCCAAGGCATCGGTCGTGGTAGACCTGCACTCGGACGGTGACATCTGATAAAACTGGAGGTACCATTATGGCTATCCGTAATATTGTTAAAGAAGGCGACCCCATCCTGAACAAGGTCTGCCGCCCTGTGACCAATTTTGACGACCGTCTGGCCACCCTGCTGGACGATATGCGCGAGACCATGATCGCCGCCGACGGTGTGGGTCTGGCAGGCCCGCAGGTGGGCATGATGCGCCGCCTGTTCGTGGTGTGGGATACCACCGACGCCCCGGAGGAGATCCCCGAGGATTACGAGTACAAGTTCATTGATTTCGTCAACCCCGAGATCCTTGCCGTTTCTGAGGAAGAGGAGACCGCCTACGAGGGCTGTCTGTCCTTCCCGGGACACAACGGCGCTGTGACCCGCCCGGTTGCCGTCAAGGTGCGTGCACAGGACCGCAACGGCGAATGGTTCGAGCTGGAGGCCGACGGTCTGCTGGGCCGCTGCATCCAGCACGAGAACGACCATCTGGACGGCATCACCATCATGGAGTCCAGCGAGTACTTCTACGAGGATACCGAGGAAGGCAAAAAGGCCGCCCGCGAAGCGAAAGGAAACAACTGATGCGCATTTTGTTCATGGGAACGCCGGATATTGCTGCCGAGTGCCTGAAAGCCCTGTATGCCGCCGGGCATGAGATCTGTGCCGTGTACACCCGGCGGGATAAGCCGGTCGGCCGCAAGCAGGTGCTCACCGCACCGCCGGTCAAGGAGGTGGCACTGGCGCACGGCACGCCCGTATTCCAGCCCCGCACCCTGCGGGACGGCAGCGAGGATGAAAACATCCGCGCCCTCGCCCCGGAGCTAATCGTAGTGGTGGCCTATGGCTGCATCCTGCCGAAGTCCGTGCTGGAAATGCCCCGCTACGGCTGCATCAATCTGCACGTTTCGCTGCTGCCGAAGTATCGCGGCAGCGCCCCTGTGCAGTGGTCTGTGCTGAACGGTGACATCGAGACCGGCGTTTCCATCATGCAGATGGACGAGGGGCTGGATACCGGTGATGTGCTGTACTGCAAAAAGATCGTCATCGACCCCGAGGAGACCAGCGGCGAATTGTTCGACCGCGTTACCGCCGTGGGCGCCGCAGCCCTGTGTGAGACCATCCCTCAGATCGCTGCCGGTACTTTGACGGCTGTGCCGCAAGAACACGAGAACGCTACCCTTGCCCCGATGCTGAATAAGGAGATGGCAGAGTTCCACCTTACCGACTCTGCCGCCCACATCCACAACTGGGTGCGCGGCATGAACCCTTGGCCGGGTGCGTGGTTCATCACCTCCGGCGGCAAAAAACTCAAGGTGATGTCCTGCCGCTTGGCTGCCGCCAACGGCGAAGCTCCCGGCACGGTGCTGGCCACAAAGCCCCTGACCGTAGCCTGCGGCGAGGGCGCTATCCAGCTGCTGGAGGTCGTGCCGGAGGGCAAAAAGCCCATGGACGGCACTGCCTTTGCAGCGGGTCTGCGCCTGAAAACGGGGGATAGCCTCTGATGGCCGCAAATCCGCGTGCGGCGGCAGTCGCTGCACTGGTACGGCAGGAGCAGGACGGCTTTTCCAATCTGGTGCTGGACGCAGAGCTCAGGCGTCAGAAGCTGGAAGGCCGGGATAAGGCCTTTGCAAGTGCCATCTTCTACACCGTGCTGGAGCACCGCGGCACACTGGACTATATTCTGGAGCAGTTTCTGCCCAAGGGTCTGGCAAAGCTGGATGCACCTGTGCGGGAGATTTTACGCGCTGCACTGGCACAGGCACGTTATATGCAGGTGCCTGTCTCCGCAGCGGTGAACGAGGCGGTCAAACTGACCCGCACCTTTAAAAAATCCAGCGCCTCCGGCCTTGTCAACGCCGTGCTGCGCAAGGCCTGCAACTTTGATTTGGACACTGCCGTTTTTACAGACGAGATCCAGCGCCTGATGGTTTTAGGCTCTGCCGGGCGGGATGTGGCGGAATTTCTCCACAAAAACTACCCGGACGAAGCACTGGGCATCCTGACCTATCAGGCCGATGGCGGCTTGACCAGCCTGCGCGCAAACCCCCTCAAAGCCAGCGCTGCACAGCTATGCACGCTGCTCACAGAGCAGGGCGCAGCAGAGGTGCGGCAGGGCATTGTGCCCGGCAGTGTGCTGGCACGGTTTGCGGGCAGCCCGGCAGACAACGAGCTGTTCCGGCAGGGGTACTACCATGTGGAGGGACAGGCCAGTCAGCTGGCAGCCCTTTGCGTGGGTGCAGCCCCCGGCGAGACGGTGCTGGACCTGTGCGCTGCCCCCGGCGGCAAGACCATTCTGCTGGCCGAGCAGATGCAGGGCACCGGAGAGTTGTACAGCTGTGACGCGGCAGAGAACCGTGTGGGGCTGATCCGCACCGCTGTGGATCGTATGGGCTTTGCCGGGGTGCACACCCTGTGCAACGATGCCACCAAGCCGAACCCTGCACTGCCCATGGCAGACCGCATCCTGACGGATGTGCCCTGCAGCGGCTTGGGCATTCTGGCAAAAAAGCCGGATCTGCGCTATAAAAAGCTGGAAGCTGCCCGGCAGGCAGAGCTGCTTGCCACACAGGCGGCAATTCTGGATACCGCTGCGGCGCTGCTCAAGGCGGGCGGGCGGCTGGTCTATTCCACCTGCACCATCGACCCGGCAGAGAATCAGCAGCAGATCGCAGCCTTTTTGCAGCGTCACCCGGAATTTACGGTCTGCGCACCGGAGGTGCCGCTGCCTGCCGGAATGACGGCAGGGGAGCACGGCTGCCTTTCGGTGCCCACCCGCACCGGTATGGACGGCTTTTTCCTGTGCGTACTGCAAAAAGCCGCCGCAACGCAATAAGCACGACCTTTGCGGGTCGCATCCTCTTATAGGAGAACAGAATGGAACAAAAACGCTGTATTTCTTCCCTGACGCTGGCAGAATTGACTGCTGAACTGAAAGCGCTGGGACAGCCGGGTTTCCGGGCAAAGCAGATCTTCCACTGGGTGCACCAGAAGCTGGTCACCGAGTTTTCTGCCATGACCGACCAGCCCAAGACCCTGCTGGCAAAGCTGGAGGAAGCCTTTTATATCGCTGCACCGCAGATCGAGCGCCGTCAGGAGGCCAAGGACGGTACTGTAAAGTATCTGCTGCGCATGGCGGACGGCAACTGCATCGAGACCGTTGTCATGCGTTATCACTACGGCAATACCGTGTGCGTGTCTACACAGGTGGGCTGCCGCATGGGCTGCCGGTTCTGCGCCTCTACGCAGGCGGGGCGGGTGCGCAACCTTGAAGCAGGCGAGATCTGCTCCGAAATCTACACTGCCCAGAAGGATATCGGCGAGCGCATCTCGCATGTCGTGCTCATGGGCATCGGCGAGCCGCTGGATAACTTTGACGAGGTGATGCGCTTTTTGGAGAATATCACCTCGCCCGAGGGCGTCAATATCGGAATGCGCAACATCAGCCTTTCCACCTGCGGCCTTGTGCCCAAGATCGACCAGCTGGCGGAGAAAAAGCTGCAGCTCACCCTTTCCATCTCGCTGCACGCACCCACAAACCAGATCCGCAGCAGCATGATGCCGGTCAACGATGCCTACCCGGTGGAGCAGCTGATCCAGACCGTGCGCCGGTATCAGGAGACCACCGGACGCCGGGTCAGCTTTGAATATTCCATGGTGCGCGGTGTCAATGATTCTGATGTCTGCGCAAAGCAGCTGGCAGACCTGATCCGGGGCATGGGTGCTCATGTAAATCTGATTCCCATCAACCCGGTGGACGGCAGTCCGTATTCCGCTACGGATGCAGCCAATGTGCGCCGGTTCCAGCAAAAGCTTGAAAGCCTTGGCGTAAACGCCACGGTGCGCCGCCGCCTTGGCAGCGAGATCAGCGCCGCCTGCGGTCAGCTGCGCCGCGACGAAATGAACGGCAAGGCATAAATAGAGGGAGAAACCTATGAAACTTGCAGGAAAAACGGATGTAGGACGCGTCCGGCAGGACAATCAGGATGATTACCGCGCAGGAGAGCTGCCCGGCGATGCAGCATGGGCGCTGGTATGCGATGGCATGGGCGGCGCACGCGGCGGGCGGGAAGCCTCGCAGTGTGCGTGCAGCGTCATCGAGCGCTGCTTTCAGGAGCAGTACAGCCAGTGCATCCCCGGCGAAGAGGAGGCCTTTTTAAAAAAGGCGCTGCTCAGCGCCAACCGCTATGTGTTCCAGAAGGCACTGCGGGAGGAGTCTCTGGCCGGTATGGGCACCACTGCCGTCTGCGCTCTGGTGCGCGGCGGCAAGGCCTATCTGAGCCACGCGGGCGATTCCCGCGCCTACCTCTACCGGGACGGTAAGCTGGCGCAGCTGACCCACGACCACTCCTATGTGCAGGAGCTGGTGGACTGCGGCACCATCACGCAGGAGCAGGCAGAGCATCACCCGCAGAAAAACATCATCACCCGGGCGCTGGGCGTGGATTACCGGCTGGAGCCGGAGTTCACCACCGTGGCGCTGCAGGCAGGGGATGTTCTGCTGCTGTGCACGGATGGCCTGACCAATGCCGTGCCCACAGAGCAGCTGGAGCAGCTGCTCCGCGGCGGGTCTTTTTACGACCTGCCGGATGCTCTGATCCGTACCGCCAACGAAAACGGCGGCCCGGACAACATCACCGCCCTGCTGGTGGGAATAGAGCCGATGGAGGTGCGCCATGGATAACCTGATCGGTAAAAGGCTGGACGGCCTGTACGAGGTGCAGGAGCTGATCGGCTCCGGTGGCATGGCCAACGTGTATAAGGCGGTCATGCGGGGACAGAACGGCCCTGTGCCTGCCGGGACGGTGGTAGCCGTCAAGGTGCTGCGGCAGGAATATATGCACGACCCGGATCTTGTGCGCCGCTTTAAAAACGAATCCAAGGCCATCTCGCTGCTGAACCACCCCAACATCGTCAAGGTGTACGATGTTTCGGTCAACGACAATCTCCAGTATATCGTTATGGAGTATGTGGACGGCATGACGTTGCGGGAGTACCTCAACGAGCGGGGCGGCAAGCTTTCCAGCCGGGAGACCGTGCATTTCATCTCCCAGATCCTCAAGGCATTGGAGCACGCCCACGCCAACGGCATCGTGCACCGGGATATCAAGCCCCAGAACATTATGCTGCTGGATAACGGCCAGCTGCGCATGATGGACTTCGGCATCGCCCGCATTTCCCGGGCAGATAACCAGATGCTGGCCGGTAAGGCGATGGGCAGCGTGCATTATATCAGCCCGGAGCAGGCAAAAGGCGACGAGACCGACCGCACCAGTGATATCTACTCGGTAGGTGTCATGATGTACGAGATGCTTTCCGGTCATCTGCCCTTTGATGCAGACGATGTGGTGGAGGTTGCCATCAAGCAGATCTCGGACGAGCCCCGCTCGCTGCACGAGCTGGCACCGGAGGTGCCCTATGCGCTGGTGGAGATCACCGAAAAGGCTATGGCCAAGCTTCCCCAGAACCGCTATCCCTCGGCAAAGGCTATGCTGGAAGCACTGGATACCTATGTGCAGAACCCCTCCGTGCTGTTTGAATATCAGTATATTACAGAAGAAGCACCCGAAAAGGTGGTGAAACGTACCATGAACCAGAACCGCGCGATCCGTCAGAACGAACAGCCTACTCCCCGTAAAAACGGCAAAGGCAAGCAGGGCAAAAAGCGCCGCACCGTCTTTTTGCCGGCCTTGTTCGGCATCACCATTGCCTTTGCACTGGCCTGCATGGCACTGTGCTGGATGATCCTGAACGATTCCTCCAACCTGATGAATAACAAGGCCGATGTCACCCTTGGGGATTATATCGGCATGACCAAGGATCAGGCCATGGCCACGGATCAGATCGCATCCGGCCAGATCTCCCCGGCGTGGGAAGAGGAGTATAACAGCAACTATGCGGCCGGTTATATCTATAAGCAGTCGCCGGTGTCCGGCCGCACCGTCCGCGAGGGTCAGAGCGTAACGCTGACCGTCAGTCTGGGCACCCAGTATGTCACTGTGCCGGATCTGACCAACTATGTGCAGACTGATGCAGAGCAGCAGCTCAAGGCACTGGGCGTTTCGGTGCTGGTCACGCAGGCTGTGGATACCACCGTGGCCTCCGGTGCGGTCATCCGCACCGACCCTGCCGCTGGCACGCAGGTGGCAGCAGGCTCCACGGTCATCCTTTATATCAGTCGTCCGCAGGTAGCTACCACCACCAAGGTGCCCTCGCTTACCGGTATGAGCGTGGAGGATGCCCGCACCCTGCTGGTGCAGAACCATCTGGGTCTTGGCAGCCAGAGCGAAGAATACAGCGACCAGCCCGCAGGCACGGTGCTCAGCCAGAGCCCGGCGGCAGGTACCACCGCAAAGCTGAACAGCCGCGTAAACGTTGTAGTCAGCGCAGGCGCTGCACCGGCACAGGAGCCGGAGCAGCCGGGCGGCGATGGCACCTCCGGCACTACCGGTGAAGGTTCTACCGGCGGCGAGAGCACCGGCGGCAGCGGCGAGCCGGGCTCCAGCAGCTCCACCGGCGGCGGTATTCTGGACTGGTGGTCCTCGCTGCTGGGCTGACGGAGGATGTGCATGAACGGTTATATCGTAAAAGGCATTGGCGGCTTTTACTATGTAAAAACGCCGGACGGCATCGTGGAGTGCAAGCCCCGCGGTATCTTCCGCAAGCAGAAGATCACCCCCGTGGCAGGGGATGAGGTGACGCTGGAGACCGAAAACGGTGCAGCAGTCATTGCGCAGATAGCGCCCCGAAAAAACGTTTTTGTGCGCCCGCCGGTGGCAAATCTGGATGTGCTGTTCCTTGTGGCCAGCACCACCCAGCCCACCCCCAGCACGCTGGTGCTGGATAAACTTTCGGCCATTGCGGTGGATAAGGGCGTGCAGCCGGTGGTGGTGTGCACCAAAAGCGACCTTGCTGAGGCGGATTTTCTGGCAAACGCCTATGCAAAGTCCACCCTGCCGTTTATCCGCATCGACTACGAAAGCGGCGCCGGGCTAGACGAAGTAAAGCAGTGGATCAACGGCAGGCTGTGCGCCTTTTGCGGCAACTCCGGCGTGGGAAAATCCACCCTGCTGAACGCGCTGCTGCCGGACGCTGCCCGTGAGACCAGCGCCATCAGCCAGAAGCTGGGGCGCGGCCGCCACACCACCCGCGAGGTGACCATCTTTGAAGCCTACGGCGGACGCATTGCCGACACCCCGGGCTTTGCCAGCTTGGAAGCCAACCGTGCCGGGTTCATCCCCAAGGAGAATCTGGAGCACGCCTTCCCGGAGCTCGGGCCTTATCTGGGTCAGTGCCAGTTTACCGGCTGTTCCCACCGCAGCGAAAAGGGCTGCGCTGTGCGGGCTGCGCTGGCAGAGGGCAAGCTTTCCCAGACCCGGTACGACAGCTACTGCGCCATGTACGACGAGGTAAAGGATGTCAAGGATTGGCAGCGCCCGAAAGTGTAATACGGAAGGAAGAATAAGATGTCCCGTTGTGTGATCCTTTCCGCCTGCCCGGTGCAGCCGGAGCTCAAGCGCCTGCTGCGCAGCGATGATTTTATTATCGCCTGCGATGCAGGCTACCGCAACTGCGAACGGCTGGGCTGTAAGCCGGATGTCATTGTAGGTGATTTTGATTCCGCTCCCTGTCCGCAGCAGGATACGGACGATATCGTGGTACTGCCCCACGTCAAGGACGACACCGATACCGAATATGCCGCAAAGCTTGCTGCGCAAAAGGGCTTTGACGAGGTGCTTTTGCTGGGCGCACTGGGCGGCAAACGGGTAGAGCATACCCTTGCAAACCTGTGCACCGGCCTTGGACTGGAGCAGCGCGGCATCCGCGCCGCCCTGCAGGACGAGCGCTCCCGCATCACCTTTGTGCTGCCGGGCGAGAGCCGCCGCTATCCCAAGGAGGAGTTCTTCTACTTTTCGGCCTTTCCCATGGAGGGGTGCGCCGAGGGCGTGTATGAAAAAGGCTCCTTCTATGAACTGGAGGATGCCGTACTCACAGCAGGCTATCCGCTGGGCGTGAGCAACGAGTACGCCGAAGGCTCAAGCTGCATCACCATCAGCACCCGGCAGGGTGCGCTTGTGGTGGTGGAGACCATCGCGGATTGAACCCTTCCCGGAACATTTTTGCCCGTCAGACGCTATAATGGGGTAAACATGAGCGAAAGGCGGGGTGGAGATGCAGGTAGTGGTCATTCGCAGCCCGAAAGCGCTGTGCGGCATTCTGCGCAAGCTGTTCGGCATCCGCAAAGAGAACTGAATCCATAAAAGGCCGGTGTGTGGCACAGCTGCTGCACACCGGCCTTTTGCTGTCAGCATACCGCTGCCTGCCTCCGCATACACTCTTACGGAAACGGACAGGGAAAGGAGCATACTGCACATGGAACTGAAGATATTCCGGGATACGCTGCCGCAGGGCGGGGCAGGCTGTACCGTAAAAGCAGAACTTCCGCTGGAGACCGAGATCCGCATCTCGGACGATTTGCCGCCGGTGGGTAAGCTGGTAAAGTGCTTTGTCCGCCCGGTGGTGCTGCAGCGGCAGTTGCAGCCGGGCAGGCTTACCTTAGAGGGCTATCTGCGCTGCACGGTGTTTTACCAGAGCGAAGCAGAAAAAGGTCTGTGCCAGACCGAGCAAAAGCTGCCCTTCACCCGGCAGCTGGAGCTGCCGGAGCTTGCCTTTACAGCGTGGACAGCCGTGGTGGAAGGGCAGACAGAGTACCTTAACACCCGCGCGGCAGACCCGCGCCGCATCGAGGTGCGGGGCGCCTACGGGCTGGTGGTCACGGTACACACCCAGTGCAAGACTGAAGTCATTACTGCACTGGCGGATGGCGGCATCGAGCAGCAGCTACGTACATTGCAGGGCGTGCGCAGCGTGGCTGTGCTGGATAAGCTGGTGACCTTGGAGGGCGAGCTGGTCTTTGCAAAGTCCCCGGCGGCTGTACTGGACATTACCGGCAACGCCTGTGTGGGGGAGGTAAAGCTGCTTGCCGGTAAAGCGGTAGTCAAGGGGGAGCTGCGGGTGCAGTGTGCATGGCGGGCAGAAGGGAACACCGCCCTGCAAAGTCAGGCGGCGGCACTGCCCTTCCAGCAGGTGATAGATTTAGAGGGCATCACCGAGGACTGCCGCTGCCTGTGCGTGGCAGAGCCGGTGGGCTTTACTCTGTCGCAGACAGAAGGTGCCACCGCCCAGCTGACAGCGAATGTCATGCTGCATCTGCGGGCATGGCGCAGCTATCAGCTGCAGGTGGCAGTGGATGCTTTTTCCACCCGGTTTGAAACGGAGCTCACACCGCAGCCGCTCGTCACAGAGCAACTGCTCTGCACCCTGAACGATACCGCCACCGCCACAGGCTCCGGCCCGCTGCCAGATGCAGGGGCGCAGCTGCGGGCCTGCTTTGTGCACTACGGCCCCCAGCAGACTGTCCCAAAAGGGGAGGGCTGGGTGCTTGCCGCAAAAGCGGTGATAACAGCCCTTGCAGAGAATACCCTCGGCGAGCTGGAAAGCTACGAGAAGACCTTGGAGGTCCAAATCCCTCTGCCTATTACGCCGCCGGAGGGAACGTCGCTTGCGCCGGAATGCTGGCTGAGCACCGAGAACGTGCAATGCACCTGTGCGGGCGGTACGCTGGAGGCTACCATCACCGTGCGGGCAGAGGGTACGATTTTAGGCTGTACCACCAGCCCGGTCATCGGCAGCATCACCCTTGGCGACCCGCTGCCCGATACCGACCCCGAGATCGCCTTGCGCATCTACTACGCACAGGCGGGGGAGGAGCTGTTCACGGTTGCCCGGCGGTTCCATGTAGCCCCGGCGCAGCTCCTTGCAGCGAACCAGTTGGAGGAGGAGCTTTTCAGTCTGCCGCAGGCACAGCGGCTGCTGATCCCGGCCACCTGAGCGTAAGGCTGTAAATATAGCAATTCAACTTTTTAATGCAACAGCAACAGCGTTGAATTGCATATCGCAAATATGCTGTTAGGATGTTGCACTGATTTCTTGACTTGCGATAATCGGAAAACGCACTCCTTTTCCGGACGGCACGAGCTGCCGCGCCGGGAAGGGAGCGTTTTTCTGTCCGTCCTGCGCAGAAAATACAACGTAAGGAATTACTGACAAGCTTGATATAAGAGCCTTAAAAATAAAACGAGCTAACGATATAAAATATATGAGATATACGTTTAGTAGCTTTATAAAGTGATTATAAATCAACATAAAAGCTGCGCTGGTATCGATTTCAGCTTCGGAATGCATCTCAAAAAATACGATTTGTATTTTACACTTTGCAGACCATCCATGGATGTGGTATACTGAAGTACAGTTTATAGAATCAGAATGTTTTCTGCCCGGGTCGACCTGTGCTCTGTAAGTTGCATTGGGCACAGCAGGCAGAAAACAAAATCATATCGCGGGAGAGTGGAATACTTGGAACTGGAACAGGCAAAAAAGCGCGTAGAAGAGCTGCGCGCAATGATTGAGAAGAACAACCGGCTTTACTACGATCAGGATGCACCGGAACTGGAAGATTTTGAATACGATGCCCTGACGCGGGAGCTGAAGGAACTGGAAGCACAGTTTCCCCAGCTGATCACAGCAGCATCGCCCACCCAGAAGGTGGGCGGTACTGCCAGCAGCAAGCTGCCCAAGGTGACCCATGCCGTCAAGATGGAAAGCCTGCTGGATGCGTTTTCCTTCGACGAGCTGCGGGACTTTGACCGCCGCGTCCGCGAGGCCGGAGTAGAGCCGGAGTATGTCGTGGAGATCAAGATCGATGGTCTTTCCTGCAGCTTGGAGTATGAGAATGGGCAGCTTGTCCGTGCCTCCACCCGTGGTGACGGCGTGGTGGGCGAGGATGTTACTGCAAACGTGCGTGCCATCCGCAGCATCCCCAAGACCCTTAAAGACGCACCGGAGTTTCTGGAGGTGCGCGGCGAGGTGTATATGCCCCACGAGGCCTTTCAGCACCTGTGCGCCGAGCAGGAATTGCAGGGCGCAGCGCCCTTCAAAAACCCCCGTAACGCAGCTGCCGGTTCTCTGCGGCAGAAGGATGCCCGCATCACCGGCAGCCGTGGGCTTTCCATCTTTGTGTTCAATGTGCAGCAGATCCGGGGCAAGACCTTGACGAAGCATTCCGAAAGTCTGGATTACCTCAAGAGCCTTGGCCTGCCGGTATCGCCGCGCTACCATGTGGTGCATGATATCGAGGATGCCATTGCCGAGATCGAGAACATCGGCCAGAACCGTGCCAAGCTGGATTTTGACATGGACGGTGCCGTTATCAAGGTGAACGATTTTACGCAGCGGGAGCTGATGGGCTCTACCAACAAATTCCCGCGCTGGGCCATTGCCTTTAAGTACCCGCCGGAGGTCAAGGAGACCACCCTGCGCAGCATCGAGGTGGCTGTGGGACGCACCGGCGTGCTTACCCCCACCGCCTGCTTTGACCCGGTGTTTCTGGCGGGTACCACGGTAGCCCGCGCTACCCTCCACAACGAGGATTTTATCCGGCAGTTCGGGCTGTGCATCGGGGATACCATTCAGGTGCGCAAGGCAGGCGATATCATCCCGGAGGTCATCGGGGTCACCCATCATGCAGAGGGGGCCGAACCCTACGCGATGCCCACGGTCTGCCCCTCCTGCGGCGCGCCGGTGGTGCACTTGGAGGACGAGGCTGCCCTGCGCTGTGTGAACCCGGAGTGCCCGGCACAGGCGCTGCGCAACATCATCCATTTTGCCTCCCGGGATGCCATGGATATCGAAGGTCTGGGCGAGGCAGTGGCCACTCAACTGGTGGAAAAGGAGCTGGTGCATTCCGCAGCAGATATCTACACGCTGACCCGGGAGCAGCTGCTGGAGCTGGACAAATTCAAGGAGAAAAGCGCAGATAATTTGTTACAGGCCATTACTGCCTCCAAGCAGAACAATCTGGATAAGCTTTTGTTCGGCTTTGGCATCCGCAACATCGGCGATAAGGCAGCCGCGTTGCTGGCAGAGCATTTTGGTACGCTGCAGGCGATCCGGGAAGCCAACGCAGAGCAGATCAGCCAGATCGACGGCTTTGGCGGCGTGATGGCGCAAAGCGTGGTGGAATTCTTTGCCAAGGAGGGCACCACCGACCTTGTGCACCGCTTGGCAGATGCCGGGGTCAATATGCAGTGGAAGGGCGAGCCGAAGGGGGACAAGTTGGCGGGCAAAACGCTGGTGGTCACCGGTACGCTGGAGACCCTCTCCCGCAATGAGGCTGAGGCGCTGATCGTGAAAAACGGCGGCAAGGCCAGCGGCTCGGTCTCCAAAAAAACGGCCTATGTGGTGGCCGGTGCGGCGGCGGGCTCCAAGCTGACCAAGGCGCAGGCGCTGGGCGTGCCGGTGCTGACCGAGCAGGAATTTCTTGCCATGCTGCAGGATGCTCCGGCAGAACAGGAAACGACTTAAAGCGCCCTCTTATCGCAAGTCAAGAAATTAGTGCAATATTCAAACAGCATATTTGCGATATGCAATTCAACGCTGTTGCTGTTGCATTAAAAAGTTGAATTGCTATAAATGCCGAAATACAAGTAATTTCAAAAGCTTCTGCAACGCTGCTGCAGGGGCTTTTTTGTTTGCCTGCTCCCGGTTCTAATAATGCACAAGACGCATACAATGCTAGCACAAAGCTTTCGTGGAAGGAGAAATCAAAGTGGACGAGTATTACCGGGCCGTCAAAGCCCTTCCCACTTGGCTTGCAGCGCCGCTGGCACAGCTGCCCGCACAAACGGCAGTGCGCATACAGGAGCTGCGGCTGCGCACTGGCTGTGCGGTCACATTTACCGTACAGGGGCGGCAATGCCCTGCTACGGCACTGCCGGGCTGCCCTCCAAGGCTGGCTGCAATGCGGCTGGATGGGCTGCAAATAGAAGAGATATTTCACACCCTTTGCAATGGCTCGGTGCACACCCACGAAAGGGAGCTTGCCGAGGGCTACCTGACCACTGCTGCCGGTAACCGTGTGGGCGTAGCGGGGCAGTTTGTGCAGCGGGAAGGGCAGAGCGTTACCCTGCAAAGGGTCACCTCGCTCAACCTGCGGATCGCATGCAGTTGTATTGTCCCTTTGCCGCCTGCGTTGGACAAGCTGCTGGAGCAGCACTTTACCGGGCTGCTGGTGGTGGGAGAGCCCGGCAGCGGCAAGACCACCCTGCTGCGAACCATTGCCCGGACACTGGCCGACCGCCAGCGTCTGGTGGCAGTAGTGGACGAGCGAGGCGAGCTTTTTCCGCCAGAGCAGTCCCTGCCGCCGCTGGAGCGCATCGGCGGGGTGGATAAAGCCCGCGCTGTCCAGATGGCGCTGCGCACGCTGGCGCCGCAGGTGATCCTGCTGGACGAGCTGGGCAGTCTGGAGGAAACGATGGCACTGGAGCAGGGCTTTTTCAGCGGGGTGGATTTTATTGCCAGTATCCACGCGCCGGATGCTGCACAGGCGCAGTGCCGCCCGCAGGTGCAGGCTTTGCTGCAACGCGGGATGCTGCGGCAGCTGGTCATCCTTGCCGGGCGGGAGACGCCGGGCTGCATCCGGGAAGTGTGCGCCGTATGAGCAGCTCTCTGCGCGGGCTTGGCCTGCTTTTGCTCCCATTGTGCGGCTGGCTGGCGGGGGATGCAGTACAAGCCAAAACCGCCCTGCACCTTGCCGCCTTGCAGCGCACCATTGCGTTATTACAGCGCATCCGGCAGGAGATCCAGTACCGCCGGGCAGACCTGCAAAGCCTCTACCGGCAGCTTTGCCGCGAGGGGCTGCTGCCGCAAGCTCCCGGCGGTACATTGCAGCAACTGGCCGCGCCGTGGCAGCTTTCAGCAGCGGAGCGTGCCTGCTTTGCAGAGTGCTTTAGCGGTATCGGCCGCGCAGAGGCCGCACAGGAATGCGAACGGCTTAGTTACTATACGGCGCGGTTTGAGGACTATTTACAGCAGGCGGGCCGCACAGCGCAGCGGCAGGCCGGTCTGCCGCACCGTCTGGGGCTGGCGGGCGGCATGATGCTGGCGCTGCTCTTTTGGTAAAGGCTGTATGGAACAAAGGAGAAACGGATGGATATCGAACTTGTGTTCAAAATTGCGGCCATCGGCATCATCGTAGCAGTGCTCAATCAGCTGCTCATCCGCTCCGGGCGGGAGGATCAGGCCATGATGACTACGCTGGCGGGGCTTGTGGTGGTACTCTCCATTCTCGTCAAGCAGATCAGCGCCCTGTTTGCCACCATCCGCTCTCTGTTTGCGCTATGAGCGCGGCGGTTCCGGTGCTGGCGGCGCTGCTGCTGGCGGCCTTTGCCGGTATTCTGCTGCAACGGTATTCACCGGCGTTTGCACTGCTGCTTTCGCTGGGCGCTGCGGTGTGGCTGCTGCTCCGTCTGGCGCAGCCGCTGCGCGGTGCACTGCAAGCAATGGTACAGCTGGGTCAGCGCACCAATGCACAGGCCTTTTCCTGTCTCTTGCGCAGTGCGGGCATCCTTTTGCTGGCAGATTACGTCCGCACCCTCTGCGAGGAAGCCGGAGTGGATGCCCTTGCTTGGTGCGCCGGGCTGGCGGGGCGGTGCCTCGTACTGGCGGCAGTATGGCCGCTGCTGGAACAGATATTCCAGACGATCTGGGGGTTGGCGGGATGAAAAAACGTAGCCTCATCATTTGCGTGGCAGCACTGTGCATTTTGTGCGGCATCACCGCCCTGAGAGCTGCGGCTGCGGAAGCTGCACCGTGGCAGACCTATCTCGGCAAAGCGCCTGTACAGGCAGAGCAATTTGCGGCAGACCCGCTTGGCACCTTGCTGCATTTGTTTGCCGCCGAGCCGGTGCAATTGCTGCGGGATACGCTGCAGCAATATGCTGATGTTCTGTTATTTTTATCGCTGGCCGCCGGGCTTGCATTTCTCTTACAGGACACTGCCGACAGAGCACTGCTGGAGTTGGCTACTGCCGGCGGCTGCGGCGTTTTATTGTGGCAGGAGCTGGACAAGCTTGCCGCCGCCCTGTGCGCCCGAATGGCCGGGTGGAAAAGCTATCTGCTGGGCTTTTTGCCGGTATACAGCGGCGTACTGGCAGCTGGCGGCGAGTGGAACGCCGGAGCGGCTGCAAACGGCTTTCTGCTCACGGTGCTGTGTTTTATCGCACAGGCGGTCACTCTCTGGCTGCAGCCGCTGCTGCGCAGCTACCTTGCCATCAGCATGGCCTGCGGCATCAGCTCCCGCAAAAGCCTGTCCGAGGGCTGCACCCTGACCGGGCGGCTGCTGCGGCAGGCCATCGGCTGGGCGGGCAAAGCGTTCGCCGCCCTGATGAGCCTTCAGCGCGTAGTAACGGTGCAGCTGGATCGTTCTGCCTCTCGTCTGGGACAGCTGCTGACCGGCAGCGTGCCCATTGTAGGGCAGGCGCTGAGCAGCGCGGCAGATGCAGTGCTGGCCGGGATGCAGCTGCTCAAAAGCACTCTTGGTATTGCCGCATTGCTCAGCATCGGGGCGGAATTTGTGCCCTTGTATCTCGGGCTGCTGGTGCATCTGTTTTTTCTGTCCTGCTGCGGCTGGCTTGCCGGGCTCGGCAGGCTGGAGCATTGCCATAAGCTGCTGCAATGCTTTGCCGAGGCCGTGCGCTGCATGGCGGCAGTTACGGCTTTATTTTTTATGCTGTTTGTGGTGGGCATCGCACTGCTGATGCTGACAGGGGGTGGTTAGATGCAGGCATTTCAGCGGGCTGCGGCAGTGTTCTGCATGGCGTGCATCGGCGCGGAGCTGGTCAGTCTTTTTGGCGGGCAAGGCTGGGCGGGCCGGTGCATAAAAGCCGTAGCCGGGCTATATATTTTAGCAGTCCTTCTTGCGCAGCTGCCACGGCTGCCGGGCAAGGTCTTGACCGCTTTTTCGGGGAATACCGCCCCGGCGGCCACGTCTGCTGCGCAGCCGGATGCGCTGGAAACGGAGATCCTGACCGAGGCCAAAGCCCAACTGGAAGCGTATTGCACCGCACAGTGCAGCCAACAGCTTGGGCTGGACGTCCGCGTGATGGTCACGCTGGAAAAAGCCGGACAGCAGGTCGTGGTAAAAAAGGCTGTTGCTGCCTTCCCGGCGGGCTGTACCGCTGCACAAAAACAGGAGGTGCTCAGCTTTTTGCAGCAGACACTGGGCGCCGCTCCCACGGCAGCGGAGGAGAGCGCACCATGAAAAAGAATGAAATACTTTCCGCTTTCCGCTCTCTGCAAGGCGGCAAAGGCCGCACCTCGCTGGCGGTGGCGGTCGGTGTGCTGGCAATGCTGCTGCTTTTGCTGTCGGAGCTTTTACCCAGTGGGAACACGCAGAAAGCGGCGGCCTCCACCGCCCAAACAGCCACTGTCAGCCAGTACCAAACCCAGCTGGAGCAGCAGCTGGAAGGGCTTATCAGCCAATTGCAGGGCGCAGGGCACACTACGGTCATGGTCACTCTGACCACCGGAGAGGAGACCGTTTATGCGGTGGACACCCAGACCGGAGATCTGCAGCAGCAGGAGACCCATGTTCTTTTACAGGATGGCTCTGCGCTGGCTGAGACTACCTATCTGCCGCAGGTCTGCGGGGTCGCCGTGCTGTGCGAGGGAGGGGGAGATGTCCGTGTGGCATCCCGCATCACCGAGCTGCTGCATTCGCTGTTGGATCTGCCCACGAACCGCATCTGCGTGGAGCAGCGCAGGCGCTGAGCTGCTGCTTTGATCGAGTATCGAAACTGCCTACCAAAAAACAAAGGAGGAAGCGTTTTATGAGAGCACTTTCCAGAAACACCCGCAGGGTCACCGCACTGACACTGGCGGCGGCACTGGTCATTGCCGTCTACTTAAACTGGCAGTATGCCCGGGCAGACATCACCCCGCAGACGGAGGATGACACCCTCATGGTCTCGGCAGAGCCGGTGGAGGCAGAAGCGGAGACTACCATTACGGATGCGCTGCCCACAGAGGCGGAAGCGGCCTCCGGTGTCAACAAAAACTATGGCGAAGCACAGCTTGTCAGCGTGGCAAACGACAGCGGCACTCGCTTTTTTGAACAGGCTCGGCTCAAGCGGGAAAAGGCACATGACGAAGCCATGGACACCCTGCAAAAAAGCCTGAAATCCTCTTCTCTGACTGCTGAGGAGAAAAAGGAGTACACCGCACAAATGGCGGCAGGGCTGGAGGATCTGAACGCAGAAAACGAGATCGAAACGCTGGTGCGCGCTAAGGGCTTTGCGGACTGCCTGTGCTTTTTGCAGGCAGGGCGGGCAGACCTGACCGTGATGACAGCGGGCGAGCCGCTCACGGCGGCACAGGTGGCGCAGATCCGGGATGTAGTGATGAACAAAAGCAGCGTGACGGCCCAGAATATCACGGTGGTGGAGGTAAAGTAAGCGCTCTCTATTGAGGCCGACATCCCGGCGGCGCAGGCGCAGCTTTTCTTGCAGGCAGAAAGCCGTATGCGCTGCCGGGATGCCATTCCGTGCTGATTTCCATCTTTCTTTTCCAAACAAGTATTGAAATTGCCCCCGCATTGATGGTATAATAACTCTATCAAAAATGAATGCTGCGCACCTTTATGCACCGCACAAGGGCGCGTTTGAACACAAAAGGCAGGTACGGCAGACCGGTTTCAAAGCTTTGGAACCGCAGCCGGAGCAGCCTTTGGATGGAGGACAGCACAATGGATTTACAGAACATGGATCTTCAGGGCGGCAGCCTTCAGATTTCGACCGAGGTCGTGGGCAAGATCGCCCGCTGCGCCGCACTGGAAGTGGACGGCGTTGCCGAGGTATCCTGCGGCGTGCAGAACAAAAAGCTGAAAAGCCTGCTGGAATCTGCCAGCATCCAGCCGCCTGTGGCGGTGGAGATGCGGGACGGCACGGCCAACATCACCCTGCACCTGATGATGCAGTTCGGCGCACGGATCCCCTCTGTGGCTGAGAAGGTACAGGAGAACGTCAAGTCTGCCGTGCAGAACATGACCAACGTGACGGTCAGCCGCGTGGATCTGGTCATTGCAGGCCTTGCTGAGGCACAGTAACAAATTCAGCAAAAAATCATATCAGAAACGCTCCTCCTCCCGGTACGCTCGGCGGGGAGGGTTTGTATTGCGAAAGGAACATTATGGAAAACATTCTGCCCCGTAGAGAAGCCCGCGAAAACGCCTTTCTGCTGGCATTTTCGCAGACCTTTGGTGACATTCCTCTGGCCGAGGCACTGTCCAACCACGCCGAGAACGACGAGGAGCATCCTGTGGATGCCTTCAGCCGTCTGCTGCTGAACGCCTACTATGATCATTCCGCAGAGGTGGATGACGAGATCCGTGCCCACCTGCGCAACTGGACTATGGAGCGTCTGCCCCGCGTCAGCCTGACCGTGCTGCGTCTGGCCGTGGCCGAGATGCTGTTCGGCGGCGAGAACAAGCCCGGCGTTGCCATCAATGAGGCTGTGGAGCTGACCAAGAAGTACGGCGCGGGCGAGGACTACCAGTTTGTGAATGGCCTGCTGGGTGCTGTGGCACGCGACCACGGCCTGAGTGATGAAGCCGTCGCGGAGTCGGCTGAACAGTGAGCCGTTATACGCTCGGGGTCGATACAAGCAACTATGCAACCTCTCTGGCAGTTTTTGATACAGCCGGGGAGGTTGTTTGTGCAAAAAAGCGTTTTTTGCCGGTAAAGGCCGGTCAGCTTGGCCTGCGGCAGAGCGATGCGCTGTTCCATCATACGGCGGCTTTGCCGGAGATGCTGCAGGAGCTGGCGCAGGAATTCGACCTGACCAAAATAGATGCCGTAGGTGTTTCGCAAAAGCCGCGCCCGGTGGAGGGCAGCTATATGCCCTGTTTTCTGGCCGGTGTCAGTGCGGCCACTGCCTTTGCAGCGGCGCGGGACATTCCGCTGATCCACACCACCCATCAGCAGGGTCACGCTGCGGCGGCGCTGTATGCAGCGAAGGGCGAGGCACTGTTCTCCCAGAAGGTGCTGTTGTTCCATATTTCCGGCGGCACCACGGATCTTTTGCTGTGTGATCAGGTGCGTACCATCACCACCCTTGGCACCAGTACCGATCTGTACGCCGGTCAGGCGGTGGACCGCGTAGGCGTGCGGCTGGGCTTTGGCTTCCCCGCAGGCGCCGAGGTCTCCCGCCTTGCCGCGCAGTGCACCGAGGAGATCCGGCCCAAGTCCAGCGTAAAGGGGCTGCAATGCAGCCTTTCTGGGCTGGAAAATCAGTGCAATGCCCTGCTTGCGACCGGAAAAGCACCGGCCTACGTTTGCAAGTACTGCCTGCTCTGTGTGGCAGATACCGTTGTCCGCATGACAAAGGCTGCGCAGAAGGAATACCCCGGCCTGCCGGTGGTCTGCGCCGGCGGTGTGATGAGCAGCGATATCATCCGCACATGGGTGCAGCAGCGTCTGCCGCAGGTCTATTTTGTGCCGGGGCAGTATTCCAGCGATAACGCCATCGGCGTGTCCATTCTTGCTGCGCGGGAGGCCGGTCTATGGCTGATGTGATCTCGGTATCAGAGCTGAACCATTATGTCAAAACGCTGCTGGATGTCAACGATGGGCTGTTTGATCTTGCCTTGCGCGGCGAGATTGCAAACTTTGTGCAGAACGCCCGCAGCGGACACTGCTACTTTTCTCTGCGGGATGAGGCTTGCAGCGTAAAGGCAGTGATGTTCCGCACCGATGCCCGCCGTCTGGCATTTCGCCCGGAGGAGGGGATGCGGGTAGTGGTGCGCTGCCGTGCCACCCTTTACGAGCGGGACGGTGCGTTTCAGGTCTATGTGAACGAAATGTTCCCGGATGGTCTGGGCGCAGCGCAGCTTGCACTGGAGCAGCTGAAGGCCCGGCTGGAAAAGGAAGGCCTGTTCGACCCGGAACATAAAAAGCCGCTACCAGCATACCCCAAATGCATCGGTGTCGTCACCAGCAAAACCGGGGCGGCGCTGCAGGATATCCGCAACGTAATCAGCCGCCGCTGGCCATCCGTCCGGCTGCTGCTGTGCCCGGTAACGGTGCAGGGCTTTGAGGCCGCCCGGCAGATCGCCGCAGCCATCCGCACACTGGATCAAAGCGGGCGGGTAGACGAGATCATCGTAGCCCGGGGCGGCGGCAGCAGGGAAGACCTGTGGGTGTTCAACGCCGAGGAAATCGCTAGGGCAGCATTTCGCTGCAAAACACCGCTGATCAGTGCTATCGGGCACGAGATCGACTACACTATTCTGGACTTTGTGGCCGACCAGCGTGCACCCACACCGTCCGCTGCCGCAGAGCTTGCGGTGCCGGATCGGGAGGAGCAGCGGCGCGTTTTTGAAAATATTGAAGAAAATATTCACAAAAATATACAAAAACGGCTTGCATTGTGCTATAATAGTCTGGAACAATACAACTTTTTGTTGGAACAAAATGCGCCAGACAAAATCTTACAGCAGTATTCAAACCGTCTGCAACAGCTGCAGCAGGCTATCCAGATGCAGCAAAAAGCGCGTATGAATGGCAAAAATATGCAGCTGCAGTACGCAGCTGCACTGGCGGCATCGCTGGATCCATACCGTGTGCTGGCCCGTGGCTATGCCCTTGTAACCGATACAAAAGGGAAGGTCTGCACCGTGGAGCAGCTGCAGCCGGAGCAGACCATCTGCGTGCGCAGCCGGCAATATCAGGCACGATGCCGTGTGGAAACGGTGGAGGAGATCAATGAGAGCACCCAAAAGCTTTGAAGAAGGAATGGATCGGTTGAATGCGATCCTTGCACAGATGCAGCAGGAGGATACCTCGCTGGCAGCTTCCGTCAAGCTGTATGCGGAAGCTGCCTCCCTGATGCAGTACTGCCACGCGACGCTGGAAAAAACATCGCTGCAGATCGAGGAGATCAGTGCAAAGCTCGCAGAGACCGTAGAAGTCCCGCAGGAGCAGGAGGAAGAATAATGGAATATAAGGCGCAATATCAGGAATATCTGCGGCAGGCTACGGCTGCGCTGGATACTGCCAGTGCCCGTTTTCTGCCCGAGGAATCGGAGGTATGCAGAGCCGCCCGTTACAGCTTGCTGGGCGGCGGAAAGCGCATCCGCGCAATTCTGACGCTCAGCGTCTGCGATATGCTGGGCGGCGAGATGCAGGCTGCTGCGCAGTTTGCGGCAGCTGTGGAGATGCTGCACTGCTACTCGCTGATCCATGACGATCTGCCCTGCATGGACAACGATGATCTGCGCAGGGGGCGTCCCTCCTGCCACAAGGCCTTCAGCGAGTCCACGGCGATGCTGGCCGGTGATGTGCTGCTGACCGAGGCCTTTGAGGTAATCGCCAACGCGTCCGCTGCACCGCAGGTCTGCGTGGCAGCCGCCCGTGCACTGGGCGCGGGTGCAGGCAGCCGCGGCATGGTCTATGGGCAGGAGTTGGACCTGAAGTATGAGGCACTGGCTGCTACGGAAGAGCAGCTGCGTCTCATCCACCGCAACAAGACCGGTGCACTGATCAACGCTGCCGTCCAGATGGGCGCTGCCGCAGCCGGAGCAACGCCGCAGCAGTGCGAGATACTGGCCTCCTACGCATACGGGCTGGGGCTGGTGTTCCAAATCGTGGATGACGTACTGGATGTTACTAGCACCCCGGAGCAACTGGGCAAGCCTATCGGCAGCGACAGCGAAAACGGCAAGACCACCTTTGTCACGCTATACGGAGCAGACGGTGCCATGGCGCTGGCGCAAAAGCTGAACGAGCAGCTCTGCGAGGATCTGCAGCAGCATTTTGGTGAAAAGGCGGATTTTTTGCAGCAGTTGGCACAACAGCTTCTGGTGCGCAAAAATTAAAGAAAAAGGAATATAGATATGCAGTTTATTCAAAACATCTTATCGGTCAATCAGATCTTGACCGCATCGCTCCTCAGCTGGTTCATTGCGCAGGTGCTAAAGACCATTATTAACTTTGTTCTGCTGGGCAAGCTCCAGCTAGAGCGGATGTGGGGCGATGGCGGTATGCCCAGCGCACACAGCGCGACCGTCTGCGCCATGGCCATTGTTACCGGGCGCAGCGCCGGGGTTTCCTCGCCTATTTTTGCGGTGGCCTGTGTGGTGGCTATTATCACCATGCACGATGCCATGGGCGTCCGACACGAGACCGGCGAGCAGGCAAAGGTGCTGAACCAGATGATCGCTCAGTGGATCGATGTGAGCGAGAAAAACGCTCCCTTTTTGCAGAATATGCACCTGAAGGAAATGGTCGGCCACACGCCGCTGCAGGTCGTGGCAGGCGTGCTGCTGGGTGCTCTGGTGGGCTTTTTGTTCCCGGTCGTGTAAAAAGCGGCAGAGACGCCCAAAGTACAAACGTATAAAGGACGTGTGAATATGGAATCGTTGTTGCTGGACAAGATCGATCAGCCCAGCGATCTTAAAAAGCTGAATGCACAGCAGGTGGAAAAGCTTTGCGCGGAGATACGGCATTTTATGCTGGAAAACATCTCCAAGACCGGTGGGCATCTGGCCTCTAATCTTGGCACTGTAGAGCTGACCGTGGCACTGCACCGTGTGCTGGAAACGCCCAAGGATAAGATCGTATTCGATGTGGGGCATCAGTGCTACACCCACAAGCTGCTCACCGGACGCCGGAAGCAGTTTGATCATTTGCGGCAGCTGGATGGTATTTCCGGCTTCCCGAACCCCCACGAAAGCGTGCACGATGCCTTTATTGCCGGACATGGCAATACGGCGCTTTCGCTCGCCATTGGCATGGCTTGGGCAAAAAAAATCAAGCGTGAGCCCGGGCTTGTGGTGGCGGTGATCGGTGATGGAGCCTTTACCGGCGGTATGGTGTACGAGGGCATGAACAATATCGGCGGGCTGGACAATCTGCTTGTGATCCTGAACGATAACAAGATGTCCATCTCTAAAAATGTCGGTGCGCTGGCGCGGTATCTGACCCATCTGCGCACGACTACGGCCTATTATGATGCCAAGGATAATGTACGCAGCTTTCTGGACGGCGTGCCGGTGATCGGCACACCTATGAAAAAGTCTCTGATCGGCGCTAAAACGCTGGTACGCCGCGCCATGTACCACTCCACCATGTTTGAGGATATGGGCTTTGAGTACATCGGCCCGGTGGATGGCCACAATGTGGAAGAGCTGGAGCGCACCCTGCGCTCGATCTACCAGCGGCCGGGCCCGCACTTTTTGCACGTTGTGACCAAAAAGGGTAAGGGCTATCAGCCGGCTGAAATGAATCCGGGCAATTATCACGGCGTGTCTGCCTTTGACCCGGACGGAATGCCGGACCCGGAGGTTGCACCTAAGGAGTCCTTCTCCACTGTTTTCGGCAAGCTGCTGGTGCAGGAGGGAACACAAAACCCGAAGCTCTGTGCAATCACCGCGGCCATGAAGTACGGTACCGGACTGCAATTTTTTGCCCACCGTCACCCGCAGCGCTTCTTTGATGTGGGCATGGCCGAGCAGCACGCGGTCACCTTTGCGGCCGGTCTTGCCAGTCAGGGAATGCTGCCGGTGGTGTGCATCTACTCCACCTTCCTGCAGCGCTCCTATGACCAGATCATCCACGACGTCAATCTGTTAAAGGAGAATGTGGTCTTTGCCATCGACCGCGCCGGCTTTGTCCCTGCGGACGGCGAGACCCATCAGGGCATCTATGATGCTGCCTTCCTCAGCCAGATCGGCATCCCGGTCTATGCACCCTCTAACTACGAGGAGCTGCAATACTGGCTGCACTATTTGCTGCAGGATACGGTCTCCGGCCCGCGGGCCATCCGTTACCCTCGCGGCGGCGAGAGCGCAAGGCTGGCGCAGTATCCCTGCACAAGGCAGGACTACGACTTTTTGCACGAGATGCCCGGGGCAGAGATCCTTCTGGTCAGCTATGCGGACGAATTGGAGGATCTGTTGGAGGCTTCTGATAAATTGAGCGCTGCATCGCAGAATGCGGATGTTCTGAAGCTTGTAAAGCTATATCCCTTTACAGATAAACTCATCGATACTGTGTTGAAATATAAAATCGTACTGTTTGCAGAGGAATGTGTTGCCGTTGGTGGGATCGGCGAACATCTGGCTTGTGCTTTGCAGCAAAAGGGCTGGAACGGTTGCTTTTTGCACCGTGCCGTCCGCACAGCCTGCCTGCCGCACGCGATCGTTCCGCAGATCAAGCAGTGCACCGGTCTGGACGCTGAGGATATTGTGCAGGCAGTCCGGGCAGCCCTTACGAAAGGAGAAAACGAGCTGTGAAAATTCGGTTGGATCAATATCTTGTGCAAAACGGCCTTGTGCAGAGCCGGGAGCGCGCCAAGGCTCTTATTATGGCCGGTGTGGTTTTTGTCAACCAGCAAAAGGTGGACAAGGCCGGCGAGATGATCAAGGAGGACGCTGTGGTCGAGGTTCGCGGCCACGATATCGGCTACGTCAGCCGTGGCGGCTTAAAGCTGGAAAAGGCCATGAAGTGCTTCCCGCTTACCCCCAACGGCAAGGTATGCATGGACATCGGTGCGTCCACCGGCGGCTTTACCGATTGTATGCTGCAAAATGGCGCAGTGAAGGTGTATGCCGTGGATGTTGGCTACGGTCAGCTGGCATGGAGCCTGCGGACAGATGAGCGCGTGGTAAACATGGAACGCACAAACATCCGCTATGTCACGCCGGAGGATCTGGCAGAGCCTATTGAATTTTTCAGTGTGGATGTTTCCTTTATTTCTCTGCATCACATCTTCCCGGTGGCGCAGCGCATCACCACCCCGGACGCTATGGGCGTCTGTCTGGTGAAGCCGCAGTTTGAGGCAGGCCGCGAAAAGGTGGGCAAAAACGGCGTGGTACGCGACCCCGCCGTGCATCGTGAGGTGCTGCACAATGCCATGTCCTATGCTGCGGAAAACGGCTTCGTGGTGCGCGGGCTGGATTACAGCCCGGTCAAGGGGCCGGAGGGCAATATCGAGTACCTGATGTTTGTGCAGAAGAGTGACCAGCCTGCAGTGCTGGACGACGAAGCTGCCGCACAGGTGGTGGCAGCAAGCCACACCACGCTGGATCGTTAAGACCCAGCCGTCAGTAAAGGAGAAGCCGGTATGACGATCTACATTTCGCCCAATCCGGGCAAGACCTCCGCCAGCGAGATCGCGCTGCGTGCGGCGCAGATCCTACTGACCCACGGCGCAACTGTATTGATGAGCGATGCTCTGCGGGAATGCTGCAGCACGGCAGGGGTCATTTACCTGCCGCTGGAGCAGTGTCTGGAGCGCACGGACGTCATCCTGACCATCGGCGGGGACGGCACCATCCTGCACGAAGCAAATCTCTCGCTTCGGTACGCAAAGCCCATCCTCGGTATCAATCTGGGACGCTGCGGCTTTCTGGCTACCTGCGAGATCGGCGAAATGGAAACAAAGCTGGCTGCTGTAGCACGGGGCGATTTCCAGCTGGACAACCGGATGCTTTTATACGCCCGGGTGCTGGGTCAGGACGGCTGGGAGGGTCACGCCCTCAACGATGTGGTGGTGACCAAGGGGCGCTTGCAGCAGGCCATCGACTTCAGCATTTACTGCGATGATATTCTGGTAGAGCACTACCGAGGCGATGGCGTCATTGTTGCGACCCCCACCGGCTCTACGGCCTACTCGCTGGCAGCCGGCGGCCCGATTCTGGACTCTCAGACCAAGGGCGTTGTGGTGACCCCCATCTGCCCCCACAGTCTGGCCAGTCCGGCCATGGTGTTTGCGCAGGAGCGCAAGCTGAATGTCTGTGTGGGGCAGGTAGCAGACGATGAAGTCTTTATCAGCTGTGACGGCGGTATCGGTTACCCCCTCAAGGCAGGTGCCACCGCAGAGATCCGCCTGTCCGATCAGAACGTTAAGCTTATCACCTTTGGGCGGGCAGACCAGTTTCAGGCCATTGACCAGAAGCTGCGCAAAAGACAATAACACGGGAGGCGATTTTTAAGATGGCACGCAGCCGCAAAGAAGATACAAAAACAAAAGCGGAACGCTTGCAGACGATCCTGCGTCTTGTGCAGGAGCATCCCATCAGTCGACAGGAGGTGCTGCTGGAGCACCTGCGGAACGAAGGCTTTGAGGTAACGCAGGCCACCGTTTCCCGCGATATCCGGGAGCTGTGCCTTGTAAAGGCAGCCACCACCGAGGGCTACCGATACGTTTCCAGCCGGAACGAAAGCTTCAACCCCAAGACCCAAGGGCGCTTTGAGACCATCTTCCACGAGTCCGTTCTGGGGGTGGATTACGCCGGGCACGTTGTGCTGGTAAAATGCTATTCCGGCATGGCAAACGCTGCCTGCGAGGTTTTTGACGCCTTGCAGTGGAAAAACGTTGTCGGCACCCTTTCCGGTGACGACACCTTTTTAATTGTTGCGCGCTCGGAGCGCGATGCCAAAACCATTTGTTCGGAGCTGACCCGCTATGTGGGGCAGAGATGACGGTAGGAGAACGAAGCCATGCTGAGCAGCCTGCAAATTGAAAACGTTGCCGTGATCCAGAAGGCAGAGGTTCACTTTGAACCGGGGCTGAACGTACTGACCGGTGAGACCGGCGCGGGCAAATCCATCCTGATCGATTCCATCAATGCGATCCTTGGCAACCGCACCTCGAAAGACTTGGTGCGTACCGGGGCTGCAAAGGCGGTGATCCGTGCCGCCTTTGAGCAGGTGCCGCCTGCTGTGCTGGACAAGCTGGAGCAGTCCGGCTACGAGCGCTCGGAGGCGCTGCTGCTCAGCCGCGAGATCACTGCTGAGGGCAAGAGCAGCTGCCGCATCAACGGAATGCCGGCTACGGCAGCCGTCCTGCGGGAGCTGTGCGGCGGACTGATCAACATCAACGGCCAGCACGATTCTGTGGGTCTGCTCAACCCGGCGCACCATCTGGGCATTCTGGATGATTACGCGCAGAACCGCACTATTTTCCAGGAGTACTATGCCCTGTACCGGGAACTGGTGCGGGTCAAGCGGGAACTGGATGCTCTGATCACCGATGAGGCTGAAAAGCAGCGCAAAATCGACCTGCTGCAGTATCAGGTGCAGGAGATCGAGGACGCCGGCCTGACTGCCGGTGAAGAGCAGACGCTGGAAAACCGCCGGAAGGTGCTGTCCAATGCCTCTGCCATCCGGGATCGTCTGGCGCAAAGCTATGCGCTGCTTTCCGGCAGCGATGATGCCGCAGGCGCTGTGGATCTGCTGGGGGAAGCCTCCAATGCGGTGGATGCCGCTGCGCAGCTGGACCCTGCGCTTGCAGCCGCCGCCGGGCAGCTGCTGGACTTATACTATAACGCCAAGGATGTGGCCGCAGATCTGATTGGACGGCTGGATGCCTACGACACCAACGATGCCGAACTGGACGAGGTGGAGCAGCGGCTGGATCTTTTGTACCGGCTGAAGCGCAAGTATGGCAGCACGGTGGAGGATGTGATTGCTTTTGGGCAGAAGGCCCGGGAGGAACTGGACAATATCCAGCATTCCCAGCAGCGCTATGATGCATTGCAGGCAGAAAAGCTGCGTCTTTACGCAAAAGCGCGGGAAAAGGCAGAGGTACTGACCCAGACCCGGCTGAAGGCCTTTGAGGAGCTGAACACCCGCATTTCCGGCACGCTGGACTTTTTGAATATGCCGGGTGTGCGTATGACCTTGCGGCACACCCGCGGCCCGCTGGCCAGCCATGGACAGGACAGCGTTGAATTCTACATCTCAACAAACCCCGGTGAAGCGCCCAAGCCGCTGGCCAAGATCGCGTCCGGCGGCGAGCTGAGCCGCATCACCCTTGCCATCAAGAACGCAATGGCCGATAAGGACGCCGTGCCCACCGTGATTTACGATGAAATCGACAGCGGCGTGTCCGGTAAGGCAGCCGGACGCATCGGCGAGGTGCTGCGTCAGAGTGCGCAAGGGCATCAGATCCTGTGCATCACCCATACGGCACAGATCGCAGCACTGGCCGATTGTCATCTGCTCATCCAGAAAAACGTATCCAACGAGCGCACCTATACCGAGATCCATCCGCTGGACGAAAATGGCCGTGTAGAGGCCTTGGCGCGCCTTATCTCCGGCGACCATATCACCGAGCTTTCCCGCGCCAATGCACGGGAAATGCTGCAGGAGCGCAGGCACGGCGGCTGATTTTCTTTTGCAGAAAGGCCAACTCTTGACAATGCGGCGGTCTTGTGATAGAGTAGACAATGTTAATGGCGATGAAGGGAACAAGTACCCTGAAGCGTTCTGTCCAGAGAAGTCCCGGTTGGTGCAAGGGATCACAGAACAGCAGGGGAAATACCTCCCGGAGCTGCAGGCTGAATGCGTAAGGCTAGTAGGCTGTGCCGCGTGCGAGCGTTAAAGACGCAGGAGTGTCACTCTACTCTGGGGTGTGCACTCGTAAGGCCGCTTCCGTGAGGAAACGGCAAACAGAGGTGGTACCGCGAAGTTATCTCGCCCTCTGCCAAATTTATTTTTGGCAGAGGGCGTTTTTGTTTCCTCTGCCCCAAAAACAGGAGGTTTTTTCCATGACGCTGTACGAAGAACTGAAGGCCCGTGGTCTGGTAGCACAGATCACCGATGAAGAGATTATTGACCTGATCAACAATGGCAAGGCTACCTTTTACATCGGCTTTGACTGCACCGCCGACAGCCTGACCGCCGGCCATTTTCTGGCGCTGACCCTGATGAAGCGCCTGCAGCTGGCAGGCAACAAGCCCATCGCTCTGATCGGCGGCGGCACTACCATGATCGGCGACCCCTCCGGCCGCACCGATATGCGCAAGATGCTGACCAAGGATGATATCGCCCACAATGCAGCCTGCTTTAAAAAGCAGATGGAGAAGTTCATCGATTTCTCCGAGGGCAAGGCTCTGATGCTGAATAACGCCGACTGGCTGCTGGATCTGAACTACGTTGAGCTGCTGCGCGAGGTGGGCGCCTGCTTCTCCGTGAACAATATGCTGCGCGCCGAGTGCTACAAGCAGCGCATGGAGAAGGGTCTGTCCTTCCTTGAATTCAACTACATGATCATGCAGAGCTACGACTTCTACTATATGTTCCAGCACTACGGCTGCAATATGCAGTTCGGCGGCGACGACCAGTGGAGCAATATGCTGGGCGGCACCGAGCTGATCCGCCGCAAGCTGGGCAAGGACGCCTACGCTATGACCGTGACCCTGCTGACCGACTCTCAGGGCAAGAAGATGGGCAAGACCGCTGGCAATGCTGTCTGGCTGGATCCCAACAAGACCAGCCCCTTCGAGTTCTACCAGTACTGGCGCAACGTGGGCGATGCCGATGTGATGAAGTGCATCCGGATGCTCACCTTCCTGCCGCTGGAGCAGATCGATGAGATGAGCACCTGGCAGGATCAGCGCCTGAACGAGGCCAAGGAGATCCTTGCCTACGAGATGACCAGCATGGTGCATGGCAAGGAAGAGGCCGAAAAGGCTCAGAACGCTGCCCGCGCACTGTTCAGCGGCAACGCGATGGATACCGAGCATATGCCCAGCACCCAGCTGACCGAGGCTGACCTGACGGACGGTGCTATCGGCATCCTGACCCTGATGGTCAAGGCCGGCTTGGCTGCGTCCAACGGCGAGGCTCGCCGTCTGGTGGTGCAGGGCGGTGTGCTGGCAGACGGCGAAAAGGTCGCTGCTCCCACCGTCAGCTTTACCGCAGAGCAGCTTGCCAAGGGTATCGTCATCAAGAAGGGCAAAAAGATCTACCACAAGGTAACGCTGTAAAAAGCATTATAAAATTTATGGGCCAGAAACGTCCGCAGGCGTTTCTGGCCCATTTTTACATTTTGGCGAGTAACAGCCGCTGTCCGGCAGTTACTCGGCCGGACAGCAAAGACTCTACCTGTGCAAACCGGCTGCTGTTGGTCACGATCACAGGGGTGGTCAGCGTGTAGCCTGCCGCTGCGATGGCTTGGAGATCGAACCGGAAGAGCAGCTGTCCCTTCTGCACATGGTCGCCAGTCTGTACAAACAGCTCATAGCCCTTGCCCTTCAGCTCCACGGTGTCCATGCCAACATGGATGAGCACCTCCACCCCATTGTCGCACAGCAGACTGACGGCGTGGTGGGTCTTGGCGATTTTTTTTACGATACCGTCTGCGGGCGCTACCACCTCGCCGCAGCTTGGCTCGATGGCGCAGCCCTTGCCCAGCACCTCGCTGGAGAATACCGGATCCTTGATCCGGGTCAGTGCGCGGATATGTCCTGTGACCGGCGCATAAAGCAGTTGCCCACTCTCCGCAGATGCAGCATCCGTTGCAGTATCCTTCGGGGCAAGCGGCGGTGCGTTTTTCTCAAAATGTGCCAGCAGCCGCTGCCGGATGCTGTGCATGAGAGTTGCGGGATCCTTCATTCCGGTTTCCTTCCTTCGGCAGGGGAACTGCCATGGCGATATTTTTCTTGTTTCTGCGCATTCCGCAAAAACAGGGCCGAAAGGGAAGCTGCCCCTCCGGCCCCGGTTGATTGCTGTTACAGCTCGTATGCCTTTTTCAGTGCCTCATAGGCTGCGTCCTCGTTTTCCGCGTGGACGAGCAGAGAGATATCCAGATCGCTGGTGGTGATCAGCAGCACCTCGATACCAGCCATAGCCAGCGCATTCAGCGCCCGCGCAGCCACACCGCAGCTGGTGACCATATCCTCGCCGAACAGATTCAGCTTGGAATAGCCCACGCTGATCAGGGGAGAAGCCTTGGCGTCCTTATCCAGATTTGCCGCCGAAATCGCCTTCATCACCAGCGGCAGATCACTGCTGGATGCGGTAAAGCTGAAATCAATGGTAGTGCCGTGGGGAGCGCTCTGGCTGATCATATCCACCACCACGCCGGTCTCTGCAAAGATATCCAGATACCGGGACAGGCTGTTGCCCCGGAACGCTACGTCCTGCACGCTGATCATCATCAGGTCAGTCTCGATATTGATCTTCGATACTCCGTACATAAAAAGTCCTCCGTTCTGCCCGGGTTGCCGGACAACGCTCAATCATTTCACATTTTTATGTAAGTGCTATCGCAATTCAACTTTTCAATGCAACAGCAACAGCGCCACATTGCATATCGCAAATATGCTGTTTTCACGTTGCGCTAATTTTTGTCTTGCGATAAAAAGGATGCGCTGATATTATTTTGCGCGATTTTTTGTATCCTGTCAAGGCTGAAATCAGAATAATTTGCCCGCACGCCATGCGCTGCCGCCAATTCCTGCGTGTAATCGCGCAAAAGGTAGGTGCGCACGTTGGATTTACCGGCATCGTAATGGGTCACGGTGGGGTGCAGCTGCGGTGCAAGCACTTCACACTGCACCGAGCCGTTCGGCTGGGTGGTCTTTTGCAGCTGCAGGGTCAGGATCGCACCAACCAGCTGATCCGGGTGGCTCTGGGTGCTGAGGAAATTGCCCAGCGAGAAGGCGACAAAGCTTCGCCGTCCGTCTGCCGCCGTCAGCCACTGGGCGTCCTGCAGCACATGAGGGTGTGTGCCCACAATGACATCTGCACCCCAGTCTGCCAGATTCTGCGCCAGTGTGCGCTGGCTGTCCACGATGGCGTGGCTGTCCTCTACGCCCCAGTGTACTCCCACCACCACAAAATCCGCCTGCTGGCGTGCCAGCCGCACCTGCCGCTCGATCACATCGGTCTGGCTGGTGTAGATGATATTAGCCGTCATATTCTTGTTCTGGCGGATGCCGTTGGTGTGCTCGGTGTAGGAGAGATAGGCGATGGTCACGCCGTTGACGGTCTGCAGCGGGATGCGGTCGTAGTCCTCTTCGCCGCGCCACAGACCGGTAGTGACCACATCCTCCGGCATGGACTCCCAGAATTGCAGCGTAGCCGCAATGCCGGAGGCTCCCTTATCGTAGGTATGGTTATTGGACAGGCTGAACACCCGCACTCCGGCGCGGTACAGCGCCCGCGCACAGTCGCCGGGGGTGGAAAAGCTGGGGTAGGTGGAGGGTGCAAGGGTGTCGCTGCAAAGGGTCTCCTGATTGATCCAGTTCACGTCCTGCTCGGCATAGAAGGGCGCAATGTGCTCATAGCAGTAATCAAAGCTGTACTTTCCGGCTTCACCTGCCCGGCGGGCAGCCTGATTATAAATAGGCGAGTGGATCAGGTCATCTCCTGTTGCAGAAAAGCGGATCGTTTCCACCACAGGCTGCGGTTCAGGCTCAGGCTCCGGGGTCGCAACGGATGAAGCAGGGGATAGTGTATCCTCCGGCGGTTCAACGCCGCCCACCGGTACATCCTCTCCCGGCAGCCTTGTCCAGATCCCCAGACACAGTGCTATCACGCTCACAGCCAGAACCGACAGCACCACCGCCCGGAGCGTTTGCTTTCGACCGCGCTTACGGGCAGCCGGACGCCGCCGCTTTAAAGGCTCCTGCTTCATCGTTCACCTCTTCTCCCGGCGTATGCCGGGACAGTTTGTTTTCAGAGTGCAGCGATCAGATCGCCCATATCGTACAGACCCGGCTCCTTTTTCGCCAGATAGACCGCAGCATTCACTGCGCCGTTGGCGAAGATGCTGCGGGAGTAGGCGGTGTGCCGCAGGGTGATCACCTCGTCCGGGCCGCAGAACAGCACCTCATGGTCGCCCACGATGCTGCCGCCACGCACAGAGCTGATGCCGATCTCCTTCGGGTCGCGCTTCTGGCGCACAGAAGAGCGATCGTACACATAATGGTACGCGCCATCATTTTCCTCGTTGATGGCATCGGCCAGCATCAGCGCCGTTCCGCTGGGAGCATCCAGCTTGTTGTGGTGATGCTGCTCCACGATCTCGATATCATAGTTGATGCCCAGCACAGCAGAGGCGCGCTTGCACAGCTCGGCCAGCACGTTGATGCCCATGGACATATTGGCGCTCTTGAACACCGGAACGCTGCGGGACAACTGCACTACCTTCAGCTGCAGCTCCTCCGAAAGGCCGGTGGTGCACACCACGATGGGCAGCTTGTGGGCCTGGCAGTAGGGCAGTGCCTTTTCCACTGCGGCAGGGGAGCTGAAGTCGATAATCACATCGCCCTTGCCGTTCAGCTTTTCCAGACTGTCGTAGACCGGAATGCCGTTCTGCTCGCCGTCCTTCATATCAATACCGGCCACCACACGGCAATCCTCCCGCTGTGCGATCATATCGCACAGCACATGGCCCATGCGGCCGCCAATGCCCTGAATCACGATCTCTGTCATTGTTGTTTCCTCGTTTCTATAATATGGCAGAATGCCCGGAAGCTGAAAATCCCGGGCATTCTGTACGCTGTTGTTATTCCTTAATAAGGCCTGCAGCCTGCAGAGCCTGCTCGATCTTTGCCTTGTGGGCATCGCTGGGCTCTACCAGCGGCAGACGGCATTCGCCTGCGTTCCAGCCCAGCACGTTCATGGCGTACTTGACCGGAATGGGGTTCACCTCGCAGAACAGAGCCTCCTCCAGCGACAGCATTTCCAGCTGCAAAGCGCAGGCCTTGGCGGTATCTCTGTCGAAGAAAGCCTGACAGCAGTTATGCACCAGCTCCGGCGCAACATTGGACACCACGCTGATGACGCCCTTGCCGCCCAGTGCCAGCAGGGGAACCACCTGATCGTCGTTGCCGGAGTAGATATTCAGCGCATCACCGCAAAGTGCAGCAACCCTGGCCACCTGAGAAATGTTGCCGGAGGCCTCCTTGATGCCGTTGATGAGCGGGTGCTTGCTCAGCTCCAGAGCGGTCTCGGGTGCAATGTTCAGACCCGTGCGGGAGGGCACATTGTACAGAATGACCGGGATGCCGCCAGCCTCAGCCATGGCAGTAAAGTGCGCCACCAGGCCGGCCTGCGAGGTCTTGTTGTAGTAGGGGGTGACCATCAACAGGGCATCGGCACCGCAGGCGGCAGACTTTGCTGCCAGTGCGCAGCCGTGGTCGGTATCGTTCGAACCGGCACCGGCAATGACCGGTACGCGGTGATTGACCGTATCCACGGTGAACTTGATGGCGGCCAGCTGCTCCTCATCGGTCATGGTAGAGCACTCGCCGGTGGTGCCGCAGATGATGATGGCATCGGTATGGCGGGCGATCTGATCCTCGATAATGCGGCCCAGCTCGTCAAAGTTGATGCTTCCATCCTCGTACATCGGGGTGATGATGGCAACACCCGCACCGGTAAAGACAGGCTTCTTCATAGTAAAAAACTCCTTTGCTGCGTGTATCGCGCAAAAATTCAGGCATTAGTCCATATAGCCCTTTGCTGCCAGCAACTCGGCCAGCAGTACAGCACCGCCGGCAGCACCGCGCAGGGTGTTGTGGCTCATGCAGGCAAACTTGTAATCAAACAGGGTGTCCTCCCGCAGACGGCCGATGCACACGGCCATGCCGTTCTCGGTGTTGCGGTCCAGCTTGGGCTGCGGACGATCCGGCTCAGTAAAGTAATGCAGGAACTGCTTGGGAGCGCTGGGCAGGTTCAGTTCCTGTGCAGGGCCGCGGAAGTTCGCCCAAGCTTCCAGCATCTGCTCCTTGGTGGGCTTTTTGTCAAAGCTTACGAACACGGCTGCGGTGTGGCCGTCAGAGACGGGCACACGGAAGCACTGTGCAGTGATGACCGGCTTCTCAGCATTGACGATCTGGTCGCCCTCAATGTGGCCCCACAGCTTCAGCGGCTCGCGCTCGCTCTTTTCTTCCTCGCCGCCGATGTAGGGAATCACGTTGTCCACAATCTCAGGCATCCGGTCAAAGGTCTTACCAGCACCGGAAATGGCCTGATAGGTGCACACCAGCGCCTTGCTCACGCCAAAGTCCTTCATCAGAGGATGCAGGGCAGGCACATAGCTCTGCAGGCTGCAATTGGACTTGACGGCGATGAAGCCGCGCTTGGTGCCCAAACGCTTGCGCTGGGCGGGGATGATCTCGATATGGTCGGCGTTGATCTCGGGCACCACCATGGGAACATCCGGGGTGAAACGATGGGCACTGTTGTTGGAGACCACCGGGCACTCAGCCTTGGCGTATGCTTCCTCCAGTGCTTTGATCTCGTCCTTGGGCATATTGACAGCGCAGAAAACAAAATCCACCTGCGAAGCAACCTCCTCTACCTTGGAAGCGTCCAGAACGGTCATCTTCTTCACGCTCTCCGGCATGGGAGTGGTCATGGCCCAGCGGGAGCCTACTGCATCCTCATAGCTCTTGCCCGCACTGCGGCCGGATGCGGCCAGTACGGTCAGCTTGAACCAGGGATGCTTCTCCAGCAGAGTCACAAAACGCTGACCCACCATGCCAGTTGCGCCTACGATACCCACTTTATACTGTCTTTCCATTTCCAGCACCTTTCCTTTCAAAAAACCAAACAGCAAATCTTATCATTGTGCACAACACGGCTTGCAAACCGGACAGCGATGCAATATAATAGATACTGTTTATACAGATTCTATAATATCATTGATACGTTGTCCGTGTCAATCATCGGAAAGGCAAATGCACAGTATGTTAAAAAAAGATTTTTGGTATGATTTACCCAAAGAGCTCATTGCACAGGAGCCTGCGTCCCCGCGGGATGCGGCGCGGCTGATGGTTCTGAGCCAAAAGGACGACAGCATCCAGCACAAGGTGTTCCGCGACCTGCCAGAATTTCTGGAGCCGGGGGATCTTTTGGTGGTGAACAATTCCAAGGTGCTGCCAGCACGCATCGTGGGCGTCAAGCAGCCCACCGGTGCCGTGTGCGAGCTGCTGCTGCTGCGGCAGGTGAAGGGCGACCAGTGGGAGTGCCTGGCAAAGCCCGGCAAGCGGATGCAGCCCGGCACGAGGGTAAGCTTTGGTGACGGCAGTCTGACCGCCGTGGTGGACGAGACCATGGAGGACGGCAACAAGTACGTTACATTCTATTATGATACCGAAACGCTTTATGAAAAGCTGGATGAATTTGGCAAGATGCCGCTGCCGCCCTACATCACAAAGCAGCTGGAGGATCAGAGCCAGTACCAGACCGTCTACGCCAAGGAGCTGGGCAGCGCAGCTGCTCCCACCGCCGGGCTGCACTTTACCCCGGAGCTGATGGATACCCTCCGCGCCATGGGCGTCGGCATTGCCGAAGTCACCCTGCACGTTGGTCTGGGCACCTTCCGCCCTGTGCAGGAGGACGAGATCACCGACCACAAGATGCACAGCGAGTGGTACTCCATCAGCGAGGAAACCGCCCGGCGCATCCGCGAGACCAAGGCCGCAGGCCACCGGGTCATCGCCGTGGGCACCACCAGCTGCCGCACGCTAGAAGCTGCCGCTGCCAAGTACGGCGAGATCAAAGCTTGCAGCGGCAACACCTCCATCTTCCTGTATCCGGGGGTAAAGTTCAACTGCATCGACGGTCTGATCACCAACTTCCATCTGCCGGAGAGCACCCTGATCATGCTGGTGTCCGCTCTGTACGGCTACGAAAAGACCATGCACGCCTATGAGGTGGCTGTGGCAGAGAAGTACCGTTTCTTCTCCTTTGGTGATGCGATGCTTATTTTGTGATTCGTTTGCAATTGCGGCATAACGCTGCCATAATTTTATTCTGATAACTTGCAGGCTCACGGCCTGCATCGAGGCTGCACGGCTGTTTTCCGTGCGCAGAAAGGAACGAATAATCATGCCTTCTTTGACGACCTACACCCTGCTCAAGCAGGAGCACAACGCCCGGCGGGGCGAATTTAAGACCGTGCACGGCACGGTGCAGACCCCTGCCTTCCAGAACGTTGCCACCGCCGGTGCCATCAAGGGCGGCCTGTCGGCGCAGGATCTGAAGGATATCGGCGCGCAGGTCATGCTGTGCAACACCTACCACCTGCACCTGCGTCCCGGCGACAAGCTGGTAGCGGATATGGGCGGCCTGCACAAGTTTACCCGTTGGAACGGGCCTATCCTGACCGACAGCGGCGGATTTCAGGTGTTCAGTCTGGCAAAGCTGCGCAAGATCACCGAGGAGGGTGTGACCTTTGCCTCCCATCTGGACGGTCACCGCATCTTTATGGGGCCGGAGGAGAGTATGCAGATCCAGGCAAATCTGGGCTCTACCATCGCCATGGCCTTTGATGAATGCGTGGAGAACCCCGCCCAGCACGATTACTCCAAGGACAGCTGCGAGCGCACTACCCGCTGGCTGAAGCGCTGCAAGGCCGAAATGGCACGGCTGAAGCACGAGGGCATCTCGGTCAACCCGGATCAGCTTCTGTTCGGCATCAATCAGGGCTGCACCTATGCCGACCTGCGCGTGGAGCACATGAAGCAGATCGCCGAGCTGGAGCTGGACGGCTACGCCATCGGCGGTCTGGCCGTGGGCGAGCCCACCGAGGTGATGTATGAGATGATCAGTCAGGTGGAGCCGTATATGCCCAAGGACAAGATCCGCTACCTGATGGGCGTCGGCACTCCCGGCAACATCATTGAGGCTGTGGCCCGCGGCGTAGACCTGTTTGACTGCGTCATGCCCAGCCGCAATGCCCGCCACGGCCACCTGAACACATGGAGCGGCATCATCAACATCAAAAATGCCAAGTACGAGCGGGACGAGCGTCCCATCGACCCCGCCTGCGGCTGCCCGGTGTGCCGCAACTACTCCCGCGCCTATATCCGGCACCTGCTCAAGGCAGACGAGATGCTGGGTATGCGCCTGACCGTGATGCACAACCTGTGGTTCTACAATCACTTGATGGAGCGCATCCGCGACGAGCTGGATGCCGGTACCTTTACCGCCTTCCACGACAGATACGTTAAACTTCTGGACACCCGAATTTAAACTTTAGCCTTGCAACAAGACTGATAAGAGGGTATAATAGCATTATCTGAATTTTTGAGAGGAGATTTTGCCCCATGCAATTTCTGACTACCACGTCCGAAGGCTATATCAGCCTGTTCTTCACGCTGGCACTGATGCTGGTCCTGCTGTACTTCATGATCTACCGTCCTCAGAAGAAGCAGGAAAAGAAGGATGCCGCTATGCGCAGCAGTCTGGAAATCGGCGATCAGGTCACCACCATTGGCGGTGTCATTGGCCGCGTTGTCGCCATCAAGGACGACACCTTTGTTCTGGAGACCGGCGCCGACCGCGTGAAGATCCGCTTCACCAAGTCTGCTATCTCTTCGGTCGAAAAGCTGAACATGGACAAGGCTCCTGCCGATAAGAAGTAAGCATTTAACCGTGCATACATGAACCGCCTCCCTGCATAGACTATGTGCAGGGAGGCGGTTTTGTTATGTCTGAATCTCGAGGTTTCCCGGCGGAGCTTCTTACGTTTCTGGTTTTCGGGGTGCTGGGGGTGGCCGTAACAGCGGCAGCGCTGGCCGGTTTTGCGCAGTTGATGGCCGGGCAGGGCTGCTCTGGCAGTGTAGTGCCGATACTTGCCACAACAGCCGTGTGCATGGGCAGCCTGTTGTGTGCACTGGCGGCAGCGTTCCGTAAAAAGGCACGCGGTCTGCTGACCGGACTGCTTCAAAGTACATTTCTGGCAGTGCCGCTGGCGCTTTCTGCTGTATGGAACGGCACAGCCGCCGAGCCCGCTGTGGTGTGCCGCATTCTGGCGGTGCTGCTCTGCGGCTGTATCGGAGGGCTGCTTGGGGTCACCCTGCGCAGCCGCAGGCACGCACTTCGTTGATCGCTCCGGCAAAGCGAATCCATCAGAGGGAGAAAACAGCGTATGTGGATCTATGAACAGACAAAACCGGAAGAAAACTTGTCTTTGCTGCCGCAGGCAGTCAGTCTGCCGGTGCAAAAAGCAGAGCCTGCTTTGCCGCCCGCACCGGCAGCCGAACCGGAACCGGCAGAGCAATTGCCGCAAAAAGAACCCTGCATCCCGGCAAGGCGGCACGCCACCCGGGATTGCTGGCTGCTGGCTGCGGCCTTTCTGTTGGGATGTACGGCAGCCGGAGCATTACAGGCCGTATGCGATGCCCGGCAGGCAGAGCTGCTGCGGTATTATCTGGAGGCGTGGCAAGGGCTGTTTACACCGGGCGGTATGCAGGGGGCTGTACAGCTTTTCGGCATGGAATATCTGGCTCTCGGCCTTGTGGTCAGCCTGTTTCTGGTACTGGGACTGTCTGCTCTTGGCCCTGTAATGATCTTTAGCAGCATGATGCTATACGGCTTGGGCAGCGGGCTGCTTATGGTACAGCTTTGCACAGCAGGCGGGTGGAAAACAATACTCTCGGCACTGCTGTGGACAGGCTTACCGGCGGCAGCAGCAAGCGGCTGTCTGTGCTTTTTCGGAGCCTGCGCTTTGCAGGTCAGCAGCCGACTCCACGCCTATTCCTTCCGCAAGCATCCCGGCGGACAAGCCCGTCCCGGAGTGCAGGCACTGCTGGGGCAGTATTTGCTGACCATGGTGGTACTGCTGCCGCTTTGCGGTGCAGCGGCAGGGCTTTCGTATCTGGGCAGCCGCCTGTGAGGTACATCCTTTTCTTGCGGGTTTTGGCGCAGTGTGTTACAATAACAAAAGACCATAATAAACGAGGGACAAACATGAAACTGAAATCCGTCTATGTATGCTCCAATTGCGGAGAGACAAGCCCCCGCTGGATGGGGCGCTGCCCCAGCTGCGGCAGCTGGAATACCATGAACGAGGATGTTGTGGCCGAAGCGCCCAAGGCGGGGACTCCTGCCGCCCGGCAGGCTGCTGCCACACGGCAGGAGGGTGTGACCAACCTGACCGCCCGGCGGCTGTCAGAGATCAGCACTACCGAGGAAAAAAGCCGCATTCTGACCGGCATCTCGGAACTGGATCGCGTACTAGGCGGAGGTATCGTACTGGGCGGTGTGGTGCTTTTGAGCGGTGAGCCGGGCGTGGGTAAATCCACCATGCTGTTGCAGCTGTGCGGTGCCATCTCCAACCAGCACAGTGTGCTGTATATCACCGGTGAGGAGTCTGTCCGGCAGGTCAAGCTGCGGGCAGCGCGGTTAAAGGTACCGCAGGATAACATTTTTCTGGCGGCAGAAAATGACGTAGACGAGATCTGCGGACTGATTGAAAAGGAAAAGCCTGACCTTGTGGTCATTGACTCCATCCAGACCATGCGCTGCATGGATATCTCGTCCTCGTCCGGTACAGTCAGTCAGGTGAAGGAGAGCGCCGCGCGTCTGCTGGCAGTCGCCAAAAAGCAGGAGATTCCCATGTTCATCGTGGGTCATGTGAACAAGGATGGTGCGATTGCAGGCCCCAAGGTCATGGAGCATATCGTGGATACGGTGCTCTACTTTGAAGGCGACAAGATGCTGCCGTACCGTATTCTGCGGGCAGCTAAAAACCGCTACGGCTCTACCAATGAGCTTGGAATGTTCGATATGACCGGCACAGGACTTGCCGAGATCGAAAATCCCTCCCAGATGTTGCTGGAAGGACGTCCGCTGGGGGTTTCCGGCAACTGTGTGGCCTGCACCATGGAGGGCAGCCGTCCTATCCTGAGCGAGATCCAGGCACTTGCCACCAAGACAAATTTTCCGACACCCCGCCGCGCCTGCAGCGGATACGACTATAACCGCATGAATCTTTTGATTGCCGTGCTGGAAAAGCGGGCAGGGTACTTCTTTGGCAATCTGGATGTTTATGTCAACATTGTGGGCGGCATTGCACTACGGGATACCGCCTGCGACCTTGCCGTCTGCCTGAGCATGGTCTCCTCGCTGCTGGACCGTCCGGTCAGCGATAAGCTTATCGCCATTGGCGAGGTGGGTCTGGGCGGGGAAGTGCGCAGCGTGCCCAATCTGGAGCAGCGTCTGCACGAAGCCGAGCGTATCGGCTTTGAAAGGGCTGTTATCCCCAAGCACAGCCTTGCGCATCTGAATGCCGCAGATTATCCCGGCATGAAGCTGGTCGGTGCGGCGTATATTGCAGACGCCATCAATGCGCTGAAAAACGATCGCCTGTGATGAAACGAGGAAACTATGTCGATCTATCTGGACGAAAGAAACCCCGGCAAGCACGCACCCTTTGAGGATGCTGCCCCGGATATTGTAGAATATGTGCGGTACCTTGAGGTGATCGCCGGCAAAAGCGCCAATACGGCTTTCAGTTATTACTGTGACCTGCGCTCCTTCAGCCGCTTTATGAAGCGCCGCCGCGGGCTTGTGGCCACGGATGCAGAATTTAAAGAGATCGACCCCAAGGGGCTGGATACGGCCTTCTGGGGCAGCATAACAAAAGAGGACATCTACGAATATCTGTATTTTCTGAACCGGGAGTGCGGCAACAAAAAATCCTCTACCGCCCGGCGGCTGGCCAGCCTGCACGGCTTTTATGATTATCTGGTCAATCAGGTCAACCGCTTATCCGAGGACCCTACGGCGGCCATCCGTCCGCCCAAACAGGATAAGGTCTTGCCAAAGTACCTGACGGCAGAGCAGTCCATCTCGCTTTTGGAGAGCACCCAGACCCAGAGCGATTTCCCGGAGCGGGATTATTGCATGGTGGTGCTGTTTCTCAACTGCGGTATGCGTCTTGCAGAGCTGGTAGGCATGGACCTTGGAGACATCGACTTAGAGCAGCGTCAGATCCGCCTGTTCGGCAAGGGTCACAAGGAACGCATGGTCTACCTGAATGATGCCTGCGTGGAGGCACTGCAACTATATCTGCGTAAGCGCAACACCATGGAGGGGCTTTCACCCAAGGAGAAAGCGGTGTTTATTACCCGTATGCGCAAGGAACGCATCTCGAACCGCAGGGTAGAGCAGCTGATCTCCGGCGCAATGAAGGCTGCCGGTCTGAAGGGCTTTTCTACCCATAAGCTGCGCCATACTGCCGCGACCCTGATGTATCAGACCGGTAATGTAGATATCCTTACCCTCAAGCAGCTTCTGGGTCACAGCAGTGTGGGCACAACACAAATTTACACGCACCTGCAAGAATTTCAGGTACGTTCTGCCATTGAAGAGAACCCACTTGGCAAGGTGCTGCCCATAAAAGCTGCAAAAGCAAGCTTGGATACAACAGAAACGGCAGGGGAGACATCTGCCGAAAACATCCCGGCGGGAGAGGATGCTTCTGAGCCGTCCGGCCCTATGGCTACCTTTGAGGGCGCTGCACAGGATGGCTTCCGGGCGGATATCTCGGCAATGTCAAACGAAGAAACCGACGATTTATCGCGCGATAATTGATTTACATGATCTGAGCCAGAAAAGTGCCTGAAAACACGCAAAGCCCCATGACAGCATCCGGTCAGACCGGATCATGTCATGGGGCTTTATAATTTACAATACGAGCAATCCATAGAAACGATCTGGTAGAAACGTACAAAGTAATGTCTACACAAAAGCAAATGAACAACCACAGCCGTAATCTGTAAATTATAAAACGCAGTATGAAATGCTATAAAGCAAGTGCATAGATGCTTACTGGAATAACTGGAATAAAATGAATTACTAACGAACCGATGAAGCAGCGCATGACGCAGAAACAATCTGTAAGCATGAGACAAATAAAACAATAAAATATGATAAAAAGTGCAGAATGTGCAGAACGGTAGACCCAAGCCCAAAAATGAGCCAGCCGGGTCTGGAACGCCAAAAATCCGGGAAATGGGCTTTTTTCACTTCCCTAAGTTTCGCATAACGTGCATTATACGAAACAGCTATAATCAAAAAAGAGAAGCTACCCTTCTCTCTTTCTGTCAGATTTCCGGCAGCTTCTGTGGATGCTTTTCAGTTTGTGCACGCACGCTTCTACACCGCTGAACGTATTACCAGTATGTTCAAGTGTTTGACTTATGCCTGCGGTGGCTGTTCTGGTGCGTTACAGGTCATATTATATAAGCAGTATCGCTTCTTCTGCTTCGGTGATACGATGCTCATTTTACAGGCAGCGGTTCTGTGCCGAAGTATGCACAAATGGCTTCATAATAAATGCGTGCCACTGTCTTGCAGCCCTGTTCACTGCCAAAGCGCTCCACATCCTCGGCGTTCGTTATAAAGCACTGCTCTGCCAACACGGCGGGACAATCCACATCCTCCAGCAGCGTAAAGCTGCGTTCAGGCCGCACCTGCGTGTAGGTATTCTCCACCAGCTGCTTCTGGTCGTTTTCCAGATAATAAATGTAACGCACTCCCCCACGCCCGCGCAGCCTTGCGCCGATGCTCTGCATTCCACCGGCCAGCAGTCTTGCAAAATAAAAGCTTTCCTGATGCCATGTACGCCCGGGCACTGCCGGATAACACTCAAAGCCGGCTGCCGTAGAGCCATTGGCTGCGGAGTTGCCGTGGATGGACAGCAGCAGCTGTGGGCTTTGGGCGCTGGCGGCAGCTGCACGCTGGGCAGGCGTGGCGGTGGCATCAAAGCTTTCCCGGGTCTGCAGTGGGATGTAATTGGAATCCTCTTCTAACCACTGAAGCAGCGCAGCAGCCGTGGCTGCGGTGACCTGTTTTTCCTCGACCACTCCCATTGCGCCCGGGTCGCTTCCGCCATGTCCGGCGTCTATTGCCACCCGGTACGGCGGGTCGCCCACCACAGGACGAAAGTCCTCCGCTGAGGCTGAGCCTGCGGGTTCTGCGGGTGCGTTCAGCTCCAGTGCGGCCTTCCATAAAAGCAGGCCGAAGCCGAGCATCAGCACCGCAAAAACAAACATCAACCCGTGCAAAAGCCGGTGCTGCGTTTTGCATCGGCGCGTTTTACGTTTGCTATGTTTACTTGCAGATCCGCGATGACTGTTCGGCATAAGGCTTTACTTCCTGTTCGTTTTACATTCATAATACGAGTATACTCGCCTTTTCCCTGCACTGCAACAAAAAAAGACTGCCAATTTTTCAAAAGGCAGTCTTTACTGGGTTATTTCAGTTCTACAACCGTCACGCCGCTTTCGCCTTCGCCGTAACGGCCAAGACGGAAGCTTTTTACCATGCGGTTGCCGCGCAGATACTTATGGATGGCGGTGCGCAGTGCGCCGGTGCCGTTGCCATGGATCAGATAGACCACGGTCTGTCCGTTCAGGATGGCGCGGTCGATAAAGGAATCCACCTCCGACAGCGCCTCGTCCACCGTAAGCCCCAGCAGGTTGCACTCCATTTTGGCGGTACGCTGTACGCGCTCTACCCTGCCGTTGGGACGGTTGGTATCGCCGGTCAGGCGGGAATACCGCTGCTGTGCCTTGGTCTTGGGCGCAGTTGGTTCTTTTACCAGCTTTTCCGGCTGCTTCAAGCCCTTGAGAGGTACCTTGGTCTTGATGATACCGGCACGCACCAGCACATCGCCGTTTTTGTCCGGCAGCGCCAGAACGGTGGCCAGCTGGTTCAGCTCTGCAATGCAGACCTCCTGCCCCACCTTTACCTCCTTCAGCGGCACAAACTCCTTAACGGGGTTATGCACCACCTCTGTACCGGCAAACAGCTTTTCGGTCTCCTTTTTGGCAATCTCGCGGGCGCGCTGCGCCTTCTGCTGGGCGCTCATGCGCTCGTCCTTTTGCAGCTGGCGCAACTCATCCGTCAGCGCATAGGCCTGCGTTTCAACCTGCTGTGCCAGCGTGCGCGCCTTGGCACGGGCAGCCTCCAATTCATTCTCGCCCTGCTGGATCAGCTCATCCCGCTTTTTGCGGGCGGCTTCCAGCTGATGAGAGGCTTCGTTGCGCAGTTGCTCCACTTCGTTCTGGCTTTCCTTCAGCTGCAGCTTCAGGTCGTCCAGCTGCCCCAGAATCGCATCCAGACGCTTATCCTCCGCAGACAGATGCTGCTGGGCAGCCTCAATAACGCGGCTGGGTATCCCCAGCTTTTCGCTGATCAAGAACGCGTTGGATTTGCCCGGTACACCCACACTCAGCTTATAGGTGGGGCGCAGGGTCTCCAGATCAAACTCGCAGCTGGCGTTTACTACACCCTTAGTCTCCAGCGCAAAGACCTTCAGCTCCGCATAGTGGGTAGTCGCCATCAGCAGTACGCCACGGCGGCGCAGCTCCTCAATAATGGCAACTGCCAGCGCGGCACCCTCGGCAGGGTCGGTACCGGCGCCCAACTCGTCCAGCAGCACAAGGGTGTGTGGCATGGCAAGCTCCAGAATGCCGGTGATCTTTTTCATGTGGCCGGAGAAGGTGGAAAGGCTCTGCTCAATGCTCTGCTCATCGCCAATATCCACCAAAAATTCCTCAAATACGCAGATCTCACTGCGCTCGTCTGCCGGAATCAGAAAGCCGCACTGCGCCATGGCGCACAGCAGACCGGCGGTTTTCAGAGTGACCGTTTTACCGCCGGTGTTCGGGCCGGTGATGATAAGGGAATCGTATTCCCCGCCCAGTGCAATATCCACAGGAACGCACTTTTGCGGGTCGATCAGCGGGTGGCGTGCGCGGATCAGATTAAAGGAAGAATCCGTCCGCACTGCAGGCTTGAAGGCCTTCAGCTCCAGCGCAAGCCGCGCCTTTGCCAGCAGGATGTCGATTTCCAGCATGGCCTTGTAGCTGTACTGGAACTGCGGCTCAATGGCGGCCACCTGTGCGGTAAAGGCCACCAGAATGCGCTCGATCTCCTGCGCTTCCTGTGCGCGGTATTGCAGGATGCGGGCATTGGCTTCCACCACAGCCTGCGGCTCCACAAACACCGTAGCGCCCGTAGAGGATACATCGTGGATGATACCGCTCACCTCGCCACGGTACTCGCTCTTGACCGGCACAACATACCGGCCGTTGCGCATGGAAACCACGCTCTCCTGCAGGTATTTGGAGGTATCCATATTGCGTACCATGCTTTCCAGCCGGTCGCGGATGCTGTTTTCGGTGGCGCGTATCTTCTTGCGCAGCTCTGCCAGCGTGCGGGAGGCGGTATCAGCCATAGCATCCGGTGCCAGAATGGCGCTGGAGATCTGCTGTTCAAGACCCGGCTCCGGTGCCAGCGCGTAAAACAGATCATCAGTCGGCAGAGCATCGTGCTCAGAGGAACCGTACCAGCTGGTCAGGTGCTGAAAATTGCGCAGTGCACCGGCCACCATCAGCAGCTCGCCCATAGAAAGCACGCCGCCCTTTACGGCACGGGCGGCAAGCTGGCTGACCCCCTCTACCCCGCCAAAGCGCGGCGAGCCGTTTTTGATCAGCAGAGTGTTGATGGCGTCCGTCTGTTCCAGTGCGTAGCGCACCTCGTCCGGATCGCACTGCGGCTCAATGGCCAACAGCATAGCACGGGCTTCTTTACATACGCAGCCCTCCGCTGCACGGGTAATGATCTTATCCAGTTCTAATGTTTTTAAGTAGCTTGTTTCCATACTGTTCCTTTTTGATCAGGGCAGCACGCTTTTCAAAAAGGCGTAGCTTTTCAACGGCTTATCCAGATGCGTCAGGGCATAGTTTTCAGCCACTGCGGAAAGCTTTGCCAGACTGCCCACAGAGATCTTGAATGCAAATATTTTTTTGTCCTCTACCAAGCAGATGTGGCGCAGCGCAAACAGTGCAGCCTTGTCCAGATTGCAGTTCTTGCCTGCCTTTGCCGCACAGGATGCACAGAGCAGATGCCCTTCCTGTGCATCCAGATAAAAGGCATCTCCTTCATCGTAGGTGCCGCAGTCCCGGCAGCAGACCAGCTGCGGCATAAAGCCGCACTCGCTCATGGTGCGCAGCTCAAATACCGCTTTAATCACCCGCAGGTCGGTGCGGTGCTCGCTGATCATATACAGGCTGTTCAGCACCAAACGCAGCTCCCGGGCTGCTTCCTCTCCGGTAGGCGAAAGCGCGGCGGCCAGCTCGGTAAGATACATGGCAAGGCTTACCCCTTCAATGGAAGAGGAGATGCCGTGGAAGATGTTCTGCACCTCGGCTTCCCGCACGGTATACATATTGCGTCCGGGCACCAGCGTAAACTCCGAATAGCAGAACAGCCCGCAGGCACTGAACAGCTTGCTTTTCAGCCGCAGACTGTTTGCAGCCATTGCCGTGATCACGCCCAGCTTCGGGGTAAGGATCGTCAGAATGCGGTCTGCTTCTCTATAACGGGTCTCCTTCAGTACCAGACCCATGGTCACAAATGGTTCCATCATCCGTTTCTCCTGCCGGATGCTCGGCGGGCAGCTGCACCAGTTGTTTATAATCGAGATAACGGAGAATATTCCCCGTGCAGACAAAGGCCTGCCAGCTTGCAGCAGCATCCATCTTCAGCACTCCTTCCCTTCTCTGCGCACAGATATAGTGTCAGCCTGATTCTAGCACAGCATACAAGGGAAAACTGTCCTGCTTTGGCAGCACTCAGCGGTTGGAGGGATTCTGCTTGAAGCCGAAGTTGTTCAGCAAAAATTCATTATCCCGCCAGTCGGATTTTACCTTGACCCAGCACTGCAGGTTGACCCGGCAGCCCAGGAACTCCTCGCAGTCGGCGCGGGCAGCACTGGCGATCTTTTTGAGCATCGCACCGCCCTTGCCGATGACCATGCCCTTGTGGCTCTCCCGCTCGCAGTAGATATTCACATCAATGTCGATCAGGTCTGTGCCCGGACGCTCCTTGAAGCGTTCCACCACCACTGCAATGCCGTGCGGGATCTCGTCTCGCATAAAGAGCAGTGCCTTTTCGCGGATGACCTCGGCCACCAGCTCCTTTTCCGGCATATCGGTGTAGGCATCGTCATCAAAGTAATGAGGGCCTTCCACGGCGTAGCGGCTCAAGGCATCGAACAGCTCCTCGCTGCCCTCCTTGTTGCGCACGCTGATGGTGTAGATCGCATCAAACACGCCCAGCGCCTTCAACTCTGCCTTGCGTGCCTCCAAATCGGCAGGTTCTTTCACAAGGTCGGTCTTATTGATGACTGCAATGGCCGGGCCGCTGCGGTGCAGCGCTTCTACCAACGCCATCTCGGATTCGTTCAGTGCGCCGTAGGGCTCGAACAGCATCATGGAAACATCCACATCCGCAATGGAATCGCTGGCGGTCTTATCCATGCGCTTGCCCAGCTTGTTGTGCGCCTTGTGCACACCGGGAGTATCCAGCAGCACATATTGCAGCGGCCCCCGGGTGATCACACCGGTAATGCGGGTGCGGGTGGTTTGGGGCTTAGAGGTGACGATTGCCACCTTCTCGCCGACCAAGAGGTTCGTCAGGCTGGATTTGCCCACGTTCGGCCGTCCGATGACAGCAACGAATACAGAGGAGGTGTCGTAATGCTCCTGAACGGGTGTTGTAGTACTCAAAGCGAACTCCTGTCTTGTTTTTATGTTCTGTTGCAGTGAAGGAATATCATTCCGTGTAGCTGACCGTGCGGGGCAGCCCCAGCTGCAGCAGCACAGCCTCTTCTTTTTCGCGCATACGCATGGCCTCCAGACCACCGTTTTCGTGGTCGTAGCCCAGCAGATGCAGCATGGAGTGGACGGTCAGAAAGGCCACCTCCCGCTGCAGCGGATGCCCATACAGATTTGCCTGCTCCATGGCACGCTCCATGCTGATGACGATATCGCCCAGCATCATGCAGCCGTTGTTCTCGTCGATATCGTACTTGCCGTCCTCACCCAGAGGAAAGCTCAGCACATCGGTGGGCATGGGCTTGTTGCGGTACTGGTTGTTCAGCTCGGCAATGGCAGCGTTGTCCACAAAGGTAACGCTGATCTCGGCAGGACGGTCAAAATGCTCATATTCCAGCACGGCATTGCAGGCACGGCGGATCAAGATGCGGAGCCCGGAGGGCACCTTAACGGCTTTCTGGGAGTTGGTGATCAAAACTTTGTTGGACATATCGGTCCACTCCTTTCAGGGATTTATTTAGAATTCTTTTTATTTTCTTTGTTTTCCGCTTCGGCAGCCGGATGGGCGGCACGCTCGTAAGCCTTTACGATCTCCTGCACCAGCCGGTGACGCACAACGTCCTTATCGGTAAAGTAGCACTGAGCAATGCCGTTCACATCCTTCAGCACCTTCAGTGCGTCCACCAGACCGCTGCGGGTGCTGCCCGGCAGATCGATCTGAGTCACATCGCCGGTAACGACTACCTTAGAGCCCACACCCATACGGGTAAGGAACATTTTCATCTGCTCCGGGGTGGTGTTCTGCGCCTCGTCCAGAATGATAAAGGAATCATCCAGCGTGCGTCCGCGCATATAAGCCAACGGGGCAACCTCGATGATCTGCTTTTCCACCAGACGCTCGTAGGTCTCTGCGCCCAGCATATCAAACAGGCCGTCGTACAGCGGCCGCAGATAGGGGTCTACCTTCTGCTGCAGGTCGCCGGGCAAAAAGCCAAGCTTTTCGCCTGCCTCCACCGCCGGGCGGGTCAGGATGATGCGGGAGACCTCTTTGGCCTTAAAGGCCTTTACCGCCATGGCAACGGCCAGATAGGTCTTGCCGGTACCCGCCGGGCCGACACCGAAGGTAATGGCATTGGAGCGGATGGCGTTCAGGTATTCCTTCTGTCCCAGTGTTTTGGGGCGGATCGGACGTCCCTTGACCGTGACGGTGACAAAATCCTCGGTCAACTCCTTTACCCGCTTCTCCGCGCCATCATGCGCCAGACTGATGCAGTAGTGCACCGTCTGATCCTCCAGCGGGGTGCGGTTCTCGATCAGAAGAAGCATTCCCTCCACAGCGCGGTTCGCTGCCGCCACATTGGCAGGCTCGCCGGAAATGCGCAGCTGTGTACCGCGACAAACAGCGGTAACAGAAAACTCTTTTTCCAATAAGCGAATATTCCGGTCACAGTTGCCAAAAACAGCCGCTGCGATCTCTACACTATCCAGTTCAATACACTTTTCCGCCATGGAGCTCCTCCCGAATTGCAGAATTTGATGACTATATTGTACCACCAAAATCTTCAGAAGAAAACTATGAAAAGTGCACAAAATATTTTCTCGTGTTCCATCGGTTTTTCCATACGAACTGTGTTTTAAAGCTTTTTGATGGCTTTTTTCTGAAAACGCTTGACAAAGTATATCGTGAGACGATATACTTTAAGCACGATATATCGGTTGACGATATAAAGACGTCCGATAGAATCCATGGAGTGTTTCAGTATGGAAAACCTTGCATTGACCGAATCGACCTATTATATCCTGTTATCTCTTTACCATCCGCAGCACGGCTATGGCATCATGCAGCAGACGGAGCAGCTTTCCGGCGGCAGAGTCCATCTTGCCGCCGGGACACTGTATGGTGCATTGACCTCTCTGTGCGAAAAAGGCTGGATCCGTCCCCTGCCCGCCGAAAGCGGCAGCCGCAAAAAGGAATACCAGCTTACTGCAGAGGGCGTTCAGATCTTAAAGCACGAGCTTGCCCGTTTGCAGCAGCTTGTGGCAAATGGTGAGAGCATCCTAAAGGAGGAAACCTTATGAGTGAAAAGAAAACTGTTTTCAAGCTTTTCTTTGTGTGGGATTTTGAAAAAGAAGAGCGCTGGCTGAATGAGATGGCGCAGGAGGGCTGGGTACTGGACAACACCGGGTTTTCCTTTTATACCTTTGTGCGCTGCGAACCGGGCGAGTATATCATCCGCTTGGAGATGAACCCCAGCAGCGATTACCGTGCTTTTGTAAAGGAACTGGGTGCAGAGTATATCGGCGGCTGTGTCAACTGGGTGTACTTCCGGCGGAAAGCGGAGCTTGGCAGCTTTGAATTGCTCTCGGATATCGACTCCCGCCTGACACACCTGAGTCGTATTGACCGGATGCTTTCCCTGCTCTGTCTGGCCAACCTGATCCTTGGCATAACGAACTCTCTGAACCAGTTCCGGTACGGCTGGCTGAACCTGTTGTGCGCGGCAATGCTCTCCTATGCACTGGGGCGTATCCATGGCATGAAAGCCGCTCTGGAAAAGGAGCGCAGTTTGCACGAATGATTTGTCAAGCCCTTCTTCGCCACAACCGCAGAGAAAAAAGCGGCGTATCTTTGGATAAAAAGACAATGGCAAACCTTTCTCCATCGTGATACAATAGCAAGCGTTGTGTGCCGCCGCCCGGCGGCCGTTTGGACTGCTTGAAAACAAAGGAGAAGGAACCATGGAACAGCTTTTTCTGATGCCCGGTGAAGAACGATACGAGCGCTTCAAGGATGGCAACGGTGTTCCCAAGGTGCACTACTCCTACTGCTCTATGCGCGGTGCCTTCTTTGACTGCGAGAGCCGCAGTCTTGAGGAAGCCCAGCGCCTGTGCGAAAACTGGCTTGTGGGGCAGGACCGCTGCTACCGCAACTAACATAGAACCATAAAACCCCTGCCGTATTTGCTACCTTTTTTGCAAAACGGCAGGGGTTATTTTTATATAGATTTTACTGCCACACCTGCGCACAGACAAGCTCCAGTACACTACCGGCAATACAGCGGGATTTATCCGAGATCAGGAAGCAGTTGGAAAGCTCCTCCCGCCGGGGGTCGATATCCGCAATCTTAAAGCCCGGCGTGACCGGGTAGCCGCTGCGCAGCAATCCGCGCAGAATACCGGGGATCTGTGCTGTAACCGGAATCTCTGCCCCCTCTGGGGTGCGGATAGTGGCAATGATCTCGCCATTCTCCACTAAATCGCCGATTTTACGCACATTCATAAAGACACCGGCAGCCTGCGCATGGATCACCCGCTCTGCACCGTACCCGCCGATGACGCCGGGAATACCAGTATTGGGGATAGCGCTCCCCTCCCGGATGATCCTGCCCAGCCGGTGGCCGCGCTTGGTCTCCACCACGGCGTCCACGTCCTGACCGGCCACAAAGCCGGGACCAAGGGCAATGGTCAGCGGTGCCATATCCCGGCGGGTGCCAAGGTTGTGCTTGGCCAGAATGGCGTCCACTACGACCTCCGGTTTTGCCCGGGCAATACAGACTCCCTCCGGGTCAACGAGCACCGGAACAGCGCTTTGCGCCCAGACGGACTGCGCCTGCTCCAATGCTTCAATGCGGACAGCACGCAGTCCTTCGACAGTGGCTTCGCCTTCGTACACTGCTTCACACAGAGCAACCTGACGGCGGATGGCTGCGGGTTTTGTGGTTTCCAATACCAGCACCCGCAGCCCGGCGCTCCACAACCGGTGGATGGTGCCGGTGGCGAGGTCGCCGCCGCCGCGCACGATGATCAAGGCGTCTTTTTTCATTTCGTTTCCTCCCCGGGGCAAAGTGTCTGCAACAGCACCTCCATGGAGCCGCCGCAGGCAGCAATAGCTGCATCCTCGTTTTTGCCGTCAGCCGAAAGCTGTAAGCATTGCAGGGCGGGAACAGCCTGTGCCAGCAGCTTCTGAGCAGCCTGTACCGTGTAATGCTCCATAATGCCGCCGCCCACACTGCCCACGGTTCTGCCATCGGGCAGGATGAGCATTTTTGCACCCACATCCCGCGGGGTGGAGCCGTGCCGCGCAACAATGGTAGCCAGTACCGCCGGAGTGCGGGCTTTTTCTGCCTGCACCATCGCATCCAGCAACGCGATGGGATATCCCTCGGTTTGGGGGCGGGCATTTTTGACCTGCACGATCTGCGCCAGAATGGAAAGCGCGATCTCCGCAGCGGTCTGTGCGCCGATGGCAAGGCCGATGGGCGCGCAGAGCGACTCCACTCGCTGACTGTCCATCAACCCGGCCTCCAACAGCTGACGGCGTACCAATGCGGCACGGCCACGGCTGCCCATCATGCCCACATAGGCCGCAGGCTTTTGCAGAATCTGGGTAAGGCAATCCAGATCAAAGGCGTGGGAGCGGGTCAGCACTGCAAAATAGGTCTCTGCCCCGCCGGGTACATCCTGAAGTGCCTGTGCAAAGGGGGCGCAGAGCACAGTATCCGCTCCGGCGGCGCGCAGCTGCTGGGCAAATTCCTCCCGGTCATCTATGGCAAGCACAGGTAGATCAAGAAGCTTTGCCTGTTTTACAAGGGCAGCAGCAACATGACCGCCGCCGCAGACCACCAGCTGCGGAACCGCACCAAAGCGCTCGGCAAATACCCGCTGCCCGTCCAGTGTAAGAAAACCCGTAGCGGTACAGGCCTGCAGAACGGCAAGCTGACGCTGCAAAAGCCCGGCGTTCTGGGTCTGCCACAGGGCGTCTCCGTCCCGCAGCAGCAGCTGACTGCCCGCCTCTGCACCTTCCAGCACGGTAGCCAGCGTATAGCTGCCGGTCTGGTTTGTACCTTGCAGAACGTCTGCAAGCGTTTGTCTGTTCATTGGTGTCCCTCTCCCTCTGTTATTGCTCCACTGGCGTCACCTTATCAAACTGTGTCTGATCCAGTTCTGCCTGCCAGCTTTGCCAGTCCTCCGGCAGCATACGCCATGCAAGCCCGCACCCTGCCGAGATCTCACGCGGCAGCGGGATCAGCCGTCCGGGCACCTGCCGGGCATTGCATTGCTTTTCCCACTCCATGGCTTCTAAGGTAGTACGGAAGGAAAGCACGATATAGCTTCGTTTTATTCGCATAAAAGCTCCCGGGCAAGTGCGCAAACTGCCTGCGCTGCCTGCTGCACCTCCTGCTCCGTATTGAAATGAGAAAAGCTGAACCGTACCACGCCCTGCTCGGCCGTGCCAAGGGCCTTGTGCATCAACGGAGCACAATGTGCCCCGGCACGCACGCAGATGCCGTAGTCCTCCCACAGAATATCTGCCACCCGGGCAGAATCTTCCTGTCCGATGTTCAGCGCCACAATGGGCGCACGGGGCTGTAGGTTCATATCACCGTACACCGTTACGCCCGGCGCAGTACGCACCTGCTCGTAAAACAGGCGGGTAAGGGCGTTTTCCCGTTCAGCAAGGCTTTCTACGCCCTGCTCCAGCAGCCAACGCACCCCGGCACACAGCCCTGCAAGGCCGTGCACGTTCAGTGTCCCGGCCTCCAGTGCAGTGGGCATCTGTAAAGGATGTGCTTCGTCAAAGCTGTGCACGCCGCTGCCGCCCACAAGGAGCGGCGCAACCTGTAACCCGGGGCGCACATAAGCACCACCGGTGCCCTGCGGCCCCAAAAGCGCCTTGTGGCCGGTAAAACACAAAGCATCTATACCAAGCTGCTGCACATCAATGGGCTGCGCACCGGCAGTCTGCGCAGCATCCACGATGAACAGCAGGCCGTGCCGGTGGGCAAAGTCCGCTGCGCAGGCAAGGTCTATACCGTTGCCGGTCACATTGGAAGCCCCCGTCACCACCAGTGCCCGGGTCGTGGGACGCAGCAGCGTTTCCCATTGGTCGTAGCAAAGCCGTGCAGCAGCATCCACGCCGGTAAAGGAGACCTCTACTCCCTGCGCCCGCAGCCGGTACAGCGGGCGCAGAACGGAGTTGTGCTCGCATACCGTTGTGATGACATGGTCGCCCGGACGCAGTACGCCGTTCAGCACCGTGTTCAGCGCCATGGTTGCGTTGGCAGCAAAAACAATGCAGGAGGGGTTCGGCGCATGGAAAAGCTCCGCCAGTGCCAGACGGGTGTCCAGCACGATCCGTGCGGCGTGAAGCGTGGGCTCGTGTGCGCCGCGTCCGGGGTTGCCTGCCGTGCGCAGCGCCTCCAGAATAGCCTGTTCCACCTGCGGCGGTTTATGCAGAGTGGTAGCTGCGTTATCAAGATAAATCACGGTTTTACCACGTTCCCGGCCTGCGTCAGCTTTTCGGCAATGGTGTACATATTGGTCACGCTGCCTACGGCCAGCTTCTCGGTAAGGCCGTAAAAATTCAGGCAGGTGCCGCAGGTCAGGATCTCCACGCCCTGTGCTTCCAGTGCCTTGAGATCCTCCAGCATGGCAGAGCCTTCACAGGTCAGCGCCGCGCCGCCATTATAGAACAGAATCGTCTTGGGCAGCTTGTCCTGCTGGGTCAGTGCAAACACAAAGGCCTTGAGCAGGGTCTTGCCTAACTCCTCACTGCCATCGCCCATAACGGCAGCGGAAATAGCCACCACCGTATCGGTGCGGGCATCCGGTGCGCAGACAGGGGCCTGCTCTGCGGGAACGTCTGCCTCTTCTCCCAGTGTGAACAGCACACGGTACTTGCGCTCTTCCAGCTTTTCCGCGCTGTACTGATAGCCCTTCTGCTGCGCCATCTTGGTCAGGTTCTGTACGGCGATCTCGTTGTCCACCAGTACCTCCACCTGTCCCGCGCCCTGCAGCTCGGAAATTGCCTTTTTCGCCTTGACAACAGGCAGCGGGCAGGCATCACCCAGTGCGTCCACTTTGATAAATTCAGCCATGCTAATTACTCCTCTCATTTGTCTGTTACAGTTATTTCGATTTCCTGTTTCGGCAGGATCTCTCCAACAATGCTTGCAGGCAGTCCCGCGGCGCACAGCTCCTGTTCCAGCGTTGCTGCATCCGCCGGGTCTACCGCCAGCAGCAGCCCGCCGGAGGTCTGCGGGTCGAACAAGACCTCCTCCATGGCAAAGCTTACGTTTTCAAACCGGACAAACGGCCCGGTATGGTTGCGGTTGCGCTGCCCGGCGGCGGTGTACAAAAACGCATCCGCTGCTTTTTCTGCGCCCGGCAGCACCGGCACGGCATCCGCATGGATGATGCAGGAAAGTCTGCCGCCCATCATCTCATGCAGATGGCCGAGAAAGCTGAAGCCGGTCACATCCGTAGCGGCATGGACGCGGTACTTGTGGCTAAGCTCTGCCGCCGTTTTGTTCAGGGTGGTCATGGAGCGGATGGCCGCTTCCATCTCCTCCGGGGCGGCCTCGCCCACGCGGTTTGCCGTGCACAGCAGACCCACACCCAAAGCCTTGGTCAATACTAGTTTATCCCCGGGTACGCCGGTGTCGTTCGTGTACATCCGGTGCGGGTCAACAAGGCCGGTCACGGAAAGGCCGTATTTTACCCCGCTGTCTGCGATGGAATGCCCGCCTGCAAGGCTGCCGCCGGCTTCTGCCACCTTTTCAGCACCGCCGCGCAAGATCTCGCCCAGCACGTTCAGATCCATATCCTCCGGGAAACAGACCAGATTCAGCGCGGTCTTTACCTCGCCGCCCATAGCGTAGACATCGCTCAGGGCGTTTGTGGCAGCGATCTGCCCAAAGGTGTATGGGTCATCCACCATCGGCGGGAAAAAGTCTACGGTCTGCACCAGTGCAATGTCGTCCGTAATGCGGTAGACGGCCGCATCATCCCGGCTGTCGTAGCCGACCAGAAGATCCGGGTCTTTTTCGCCCCGGGGCAGCCTTTCCAGAATACGGCTCAGCACCCCGGCACCCAGCTTTGCGGTGCAGCCGCCCCCGGTACAGAATACGATCTTATCTTCCTTGCTCATGCGCGTTCTTCCTCTTTAAAATGCGTCAGCACGCACGGTATGCCCTGCTGACGCAAAAGCTGTTGTATTTGTATGCCCTGCTGCTGCAATTCCGGCGTATCCGCCTGATTGAGCACAGCGTAAAACTGCCGGTCACCCACCGCCTTGCGGCCGCCCTGCGTGCTTGCAAGCAGCTGCGCCAACATAGGCGGCGTAAGAGGTGCATCCGGCGCAGCCTCTAAAAACTGTGGACGGATGGCATCATAACGGAAGCAGACCTCCCGCAAGGGCCTATCCAGCGCCGAAAGCCCTGCCACCGCCAAAACGATATCGCTTTGGGGCAGCAGCACAGGCTCGTGCGCCGCCGGGACCTTGCAGGGATAGTGCTTTGCACCGTCTGCTTCTATAAATACCGCATCTGCCTGCGTCATCCGGCGCAAAAGCTGCGGCGGCAGGGTCAGCTTGCCGTTTTCTGCCGGGGTGCCAACCACGGCGTAGTGACCCGCTTGCCATAGGGCGGTAAGCGCTGCATCATCCGGTGCATAACAGGCAGCAGGCTGCCGGATGTGGGTTGTCGTGGTCACAAGTACTCGCCAGCCCTTGCGGGCGCAGTGGTCTGCCATGGCATACAGCAGGGTGGTTTTGCCCCCGCCGCCTACCAGAGAAACGATATGCCCTTTCTCTGCCAGAAACGGAAGCTCTTTTTCATTCAGCATCTGCCTTTACTGCTTAGCCGCAACTGCCATGGCGATCTGCTCCGGGGTGATGGGCAGCTCGTAGAAGCGGGTGCCGATGGCGTTGTAGATGGCGTCCGAGATAGCTGGCAGCGGCGTATTGATGACCACCTCGCCGATGGACTTTGCGCCAAAGGGGCCGTTGGGCTCGTAGCTGTTTTCAAACTCCACATGGATATGCCCGATATCGTTGCGGGCAGGGATCTTGTACTGGAACAGAGAGTTCTCTTCCGGGTAGCCGTTTCTGTCGTAGGTGATGTTCTCGGTCAGAGTCATGCCGATGCCCTGCAGAATGCCGCCCTCAGCCTGCACACGGGTCAGGTTGGGGTTGATGGGCGTACCGCAGTCCACGCAGGCGTCAAATTCCAGCACCTTCACCTCGCCGGTCTCGGTATCCACCTCTACCTCGGCAGCGCCTGCCATATACGGCGGCGGCGACAAGGGCGAGGTGTGGGTCTCGGTAAATTCCAGCGGGATCTTATGGCCGAACTGCGCCGCATAGGCGATCTCGGACAAAGTCTTTTGGCGGGTGGGGTCAGCGCTTTCAAACACGGCCTTACCGTCAAACTCCACGGCATCCGCCGGGCATTCCAGCAGCTCTGCGCCCAGCTTGCAGATCTGCTCCCGCAGCTTCATGGCGCACTTTTCGGTGGCCTTGCCGGTGACATAGGTGGTGCTGGAAGCATAGGAACCGGAATCGTAGGGGGAGGAATCCGTATCCGCGCCAAAGACAGTAATGTTATCCAGCGGGCAATCCAGCACCTCGGCGGCGATCTGCGCCAGCGTAGTATCGCAGCCGGTGCCCATATCGGCAGCGCCGATCATCAGGGTATAGAAGCCGTCATCGTTCAGCTTGAGGGTAGCGCTGCCCACGTCCATGCCGGAGATACCGGAGCCCTGCATGGCCATACCCATGCCCACGGCACGGATCTTGCCGTTGCCCATATCCCGGGCGGGATACTTGTGCTCCCAGTCGATCATCTCGCGCACCTTGAGTACGCACCGGTCCAGCGCGCAGCTGGTGTTCACAGCGCCATAATAGGCGGGCATCACATCGCCCTCCTGCACGGTGTTCTTCAGACGCAGCGCAATGGGGTCCATGTTCAGCTTGTGCGCCAGCTCGTTGACGGCAGACTCCACCGCAAACAGACCCTGTGTAGCACCATAGCCGCGGTATGCACCGGCAGACATGTGGTTGGTGTACACCACATCGCTGACAAAGCGGAAGGCTTCGGCCTTGCCGTACAGCGGGATAGATTTGTGACCAGACAGACCCACGGTGGTGGGGCCATGCTCGCCGTAAGCACCGGTGTTGGACAGAGTGTACAGGTCAATGCCCTTCACGATGCCGTCCCTGGTAGCACCCAGACGGACGTGCATCTCCATCTCGTGGCGCGGCGAGGAAGCCGTCTGGCTTTCCACACGGCTGAAGATGAGCTTGGAGGGCTTTTTGGTCATCCAAGTCACAAAGGCCGGGTACACCTCGCTGACGGCGGTCTGCTTGGCACCAAAGCCGCCGCCGATGCGGGGCTTGGAGACACGCACCATGGATTTGGGAATGTGCAGTGCATTGGCGATGTTGCGGCGGGCATGGAAAACGATCTGGGTAGAGCTGAGCACATTCAGCCGCCCGTAAGTATCAATGGAGCAGTAGGTGCGGAAGGTCTCCATCATGGACTGCTGGCAGGCCTTGGTGTGGTACACATGGTCAATGACCACATCGCATCCGGCCAGCACAGCGTCGATGTCACCGCTGCCGCATGCATCATGGGCACAGAGGTTGCGCTTGTTGTCAGCACCCACAGGGGCAAGGCTTTCCCAGTTATCCTCCGGGTGCACAAGGATGGGGTTATCCTTTGCGGTGTGGAAATCCAGCACGGCCTCCAGCACCTCGTAGTCTACCTTGATAAGCTTGAGTGCCTTATCCACGCACTTTTCATCCTTGCCGGCTACAATGGCCACCACATCTCCCACAAAGCGGACATGGCGGTCGATGAGCAGACGGTCGTAGGGGCTGGCCTCCGGGTAGGTCTGGCCGGCCTGCGTGTAACGGCGGGCATCCTGCGGCACATCCTCCCAAGTAAAGATGGCCTCAATGCCGGGCACTTTTTTGGCAACGGCGGTGTTGATGCTGCGGACGATGGCGTTTGCATGGGGCGAGCGCAGCAGCTTGACGATCAGGCAGTCCTGCGGGATGATGTCATCCATATAGACAGGCTGGCCGGTGACCAGCTGCATCGCGTCTTTTTTGCGGAACGGTTTGTTGACGGTTTTCACTGTACGCCCTCCTTCTGCTTTTTCCATGCCAGAAAGGTCATGATGCCGCGCAGCTGACCCTCGTAGCCGGAGCAGCGGCACAGGTTTCCGGCAAGGTATTCCTTCACCTGCTCTTCAGTGGGGTACGGCTGCTCCCGGAACAAGGCCAGCGCGTTCATGATAAAGCCCGGGTTGCAGAAGCCGCACTGCTCTGCACCCTGATCTGCGATAAAGGCACCAAACTCGGCAGCCTCCTCCTGCAGGCCCTCCAGCGTGGTGATCTTGTGTCCATCGGCACGCGCTGCCAGCACAGAGCAGGACAGCACCGGCTTATCGTCCATAAACACGGTGCACAGACCGCAGTTGGAGGTCTCACAGCCGCGCTTGACGCTCTTGCAGCCGTGTGCGCGGACAAAATCGATCAGAAGCATATCCGGGGCGATCTCCTCGGATACCCGGATGCCGTTCAAGGTAAGTGTGATCTGCATTTACTTTTCCTCCTGCATTTTACGCTGTTCCAGCTCCAGCACTGCGCGCTTTGTCAGCACGCCTGCCAGATGCCTGCGGTACTCGGCGCTGCCGCGCATATTGGAGCCGGTTACGATCTGCGCCTTTACGCTTTCAGCAAACTGCGCGGCAAGCTGTTCTGCCGCAAGGGCAGGCTCTGCCGGGAGCTCGAACCGTACGGCGCGCAGCGGACGCGCACCAATAACAATGCGGTAATCACCAGTCTCCATCCGGGCGGTGGCACAGGTCAACACCGGGATATCGGTCTGGCTGTTGCGCACCGACTGGTAATAGAGCTGCATCGGTGTCTTTTTTACGATCAGCCGCACCAGAATGTCCCGGTCGTAGGGGCGCTGGGCATATTCCTGCAGCGGCAGGATGCCGCCCTTGTACAGTTCTACATCACAGTCCATGGCAAGGAACATGGTCAGCACATCCGAAAAGCCGAACCGGCTGTAGATGCTGCCGCCCACAGTAGCCAGATTGCGCAGCTGTACGCCCACGATATGGCGCACAGCCTCACGCATAGCACCGTGGGTGTAGGCGGCAAGCCCCGGGTGCTGTTCCAGCTGGCGCAGGGTGACCATAGCGCCGATGGAAAAGCTATCCTCGGTCTCTTCAATGGTATCCAGCCCCAGACCGGAAAGGTCGATGGCGGTGCCGACATTGATGGTTTCCATCTTCAGCCAGATCATGCCGCCCAAAATGCGGTTTGGCTTTTTCTGGTTCAGCTGCCACGCTTCCTCCAGACTTTCTGCCCGCTTATATTCTCGGATCGTCATCATGTGCAGTACCTCTCTTTTCTATCGCTGCGATATCTCTGCTTTTATTTTAGCACAGCTTTCGGTATAATACTATTATAAAATGCTGCTGAAGGAGTGTTTTTGTATGAAAAAGTCGCTTACGGTCGGCTGTGTGATCATGGCTTCCGGGCTGAGCCGCCGGTTTGGCGCAAATAAACTGCTGGCAGATTTTTGCGGCCAACCCATGCTCTGCCGTGCCTTTGCCGCTACCGCCACACCCTGTATCGCCGCCCGCATCGTGGTGACCCGCTCGGCGGAGGTGCAGGCGCTGTGCAGGGCGCGGGGCGTCCCGGTGCTGCTGCATAGTCTGCCCGGCCGCAACGACACCGTTCGGCTGGGGCTTTCAGCACTGCTGGAGCAGCAGCCGGAGCTTGGTGGCTGTATGTTTCTGCCCGGGGACCAGCCCCTGCTGCGCCGGGAGACGGTAGAAGCCATGACAGAGCGCTTCTGCCGGGAGCCGTCCTCCCAATGGCAAAAAGAAACAGAACGGGAGATCTTCCGTCTGGGAGCCGTGGCCGAAAACGACCCGGCACCGCTTGTCGGAAGTCCCGTTCTGTTTGGAAGCAGCTTCTTTCCAGAGTTGCTCACTCTGCCGGAAAATAAAGGCGGCAACGTGCTGCTTAAAAAATACCCTGCACAGGTGCGCACGGTCTGTATTGCAGACAGCGCAGAGCTGCTGGATGCAGACACCCCGCAGGTGTTGCAGCAGCTGGAAGCCCTTGCCCGACAAAAAGGCTAAAGCTTATTCTGCCATATCGTTCTTGGGCAGCAGAACGTTCAGCAGGATCGCCACAAATGCGGCCGGAACAATACCGGACTCGCCGCAGATCAGCTGGAGAGCCTGCGGTGCCTGTGCCAGAATACCGCTGTTGGCACCCATGCCGTAGCCCACGCCCAGTGCCACGGACACGATGGTCAGGTGGCGCGGGGTCATCTTTTCCTTGGTGATCAGCTGGATGCCGCTGACCACGATGGAAGAGAACATCATAACGGCTGCACCGCCCAGAACGGCCTGCGGCATGATGGAGATCAGCGCACCCAGCTTGGGGATCAGGCCGCAGAGGATCAGGAACACAGCACCGGAGGCCAGTGCCATGCGGTTGACCACCTTGGTCATGGCCACCAGACCCACGTTCTGGCTGAAGGAGGTGTTGGGCAGCACGCCGAACAGTGCGGCAAAGGTAGAACCAAGGCCATCGCAGATGACGCCGCCGGACAGCTCCTTATCAGAGGGCTCACGGTCCATGCCGCCCTCCATCACGCCGGAGATATCGCCCACGGTCTCCACTGCGGTAACGATGAACATGATCAACACCGGCAGGATCGCACGGGCATCAAATACCACCTTGACCGGCATCAGCTTGGGCACTGCGAACCAGGAGGCCTGCGCCACCTTGCTCCAGTTGAGCACCCATGCCTTGGTGAACTCTACGCCATCAGCAGTCACGCCGGTGGTGGGCAGCACCAGACCCATAATGAAGGCAGCCACATAACCGGCCAGAATGCCGATGAGGATGGCAGAGGAGCTGAGGAAGCCGGTGGTCCAGTGCTTGAAGAACAGGATGACCACCAGCACGAACAGTGCCAGCAGCAGGTTCTCCACAGAGCCGAAGTCCTTGGCCTTGTTGCCGCCGCCGAAGGAGTTGATACCTACCGAGATCAGCGAAAGGCCGATGGAGAGCACCACCGTGCCGGTGACCACCGGCGGGAAGAACCTGCGCAGCGGCTTCAGGAAAAAGCCCAGCACGCTTTCAAAAATACCGCCGATGATGGATGCGCCCATAATCGCGCCATAGGCCAGCACACCGCCGCCCATCGTGCCTACAACACTGTTGAACACGCCGATAAAGCCGGAGCTGGTACCCATGATGATGGGCACTGCGCCGCCAACGGGTCCGATGGTGAACAACTGCACCAGCGTGACGATACCTGCCACGAACATGGCGCTCTGCAGCAGGGTGACCTGCAGGTCTGCAAACTCACCGCCTGCAATACCGCAGGCGCTGGTGATGATCAACAGCGGGGTCAGGTTGCCCACGAACATGGCGCAGACGTGCTGCAAGCCCAGCGGGATGGCCTGCCGCAGGGACATTTTGGCTTCAAACTGATAAGCCGCTTCTTCAAGCTTGACTTCCTTCAAAAATTCCACTCTCCTCAAGGTTTTAAAGGTTTATGCGGTTCGGATGCTTTGCAAAAAAGCGAAAATATTATAGCAAAATGCAGATAAGATGTAAAATAAGTATGACTTTTATATGAAAAATTGCTGCATCCTACAAGCGAACTTTTCTCCGGTAGACAGGCAAAAAAGCAGGGCTTCCGCATGATTTATCCAGCCCGATTCGGCTGGCAGCATACAGAATCCCCTGCTTTTTTCGTGCTTTTCTCTGTTTTTTGTGCGATACGGAAAAATTTGCGTTTCTGCGGTCAGCGCAGTCCATAGTCCCGCAAACAGTGCGCGAGCCCTGCCTGTGTGGTGTCAAATACGATGCCCTGCGCCCGCAGCTTGCTGCAATCCATCGCAAGGTTCCGTGCCCAGTCCGCTTCCTGAATATCGACCGTGATTCCCAGTGTCTCGGCGAACTGCCGGGCGGTCAGAACCATGTTTTCGGCGTTTTCACTGCCAAAGTTATAGACCCCGCCGGGCAGGGTCAGGGCAGCTTCCAGCAGTGCCACCGCCTGCCGGACGTAGGTGATGCCTCGGAAGTCCCGGACAGAAAAGCGGACGGCTTCACCCCGCTGTGCCGCACGCAAAAGATTCAGCGGCAGATTGCCCCGGATGGGCAGCCGGTAGCCCGGCAGATCGTACATCCATGTGGCACGCAGCAGTACGGCGCTCGGGCAGAGTGCCTGCACCCGCTGCTCCATTTCCAGCTTGCCCCGCCCATACACATTGGCAGGCCGCAGCGGAATGCTCTCCGGCAGCGGGCCAGACTGCTCGACACCGGCATAGACCTGATCCGAGCTGAAGGCCACTAGCTTTGCGCCGGTCTCCGCTGCCGCCCGGGCAAGCCAGACCGGCAGCTCCACATTGGCGCGATAAGCCTGCTCCGGGTGATCGGCGCAGTAACCGGTATCCGAAATGGCTGCGGTGTGCAGAATGACATCCGGGCGCTGCTGCAAAACCGCCTGCCGCACGGCGTCCTCCCCTGCTGCGGCCAGAAAGCCTTTGGGAAAGGCACACAACTCGTAACGCCCCGCCCATTGCTGCATCACGCGGGAGCCTACAAAGCCGCCGGCACCGGTTACAAGGATCTTCTTCATTTTGTTCTCCCGCTATAAGGTCTCAGATGAAAAATTCCAGTACGAACACCACCGCACAGCAGCCCGCAGCCACCTGAAACAGGCTTGCGCCAAACCATGCGGCAGCAATGCCAACTACCAATGCAACGGCACCGGCTACCGGGCTCTGCGTTGCCTGAATGATGGCCGGAAAGGTCATCACAGCCAGCGTCACATACGGCACATAGTATAAAAACGACTGTATAAAGCTGTTTTTGATCGGCTTGCGGATCAGCGTCAGCGGCAGGATGCGGATGGCGTAGGACACCAGTGCCATAACTGCAATATAGATGTAATTGTTATGCGTCATCTTCGTTTTCCTCCTGCCTGACCGGGAACAGCACCGCTGCTGTGCCGGAGATCGCCACCGTTAAAAGAATGGTGCGGGTACCCTCGGAGAGTGCCGAGATGCCCGGCAGATAGCTGCACAGAAAGCTCAGTGCAAAGCTGATGACGACCAGCACCGCAACGATCCGGTCCTTGCGAGCCGGCGGGATGATGATGGCCAGAAACATTCCATACAACGCTACGCTCAGGGCGCTGACCACCCGCAGTGGCAGCAGGTTGCCCGCTATAATGCCCAACGCCGTACCGCAAGCCCAAGCCGGCGCTGCCAGCAGAATAGCGCCATAGGTATAGTACGGATTCAGGCTGCCCAGGCGGGCGATGGTAATGCCGAACAGCTCATCCGTGACATCGTAGCCGATGAGCAGCCGATGCCAGAAGGGTGTTTCCGGCGCAAAGCGCTGTGCCAGTGCGCAGCTCATCAGCAGATACCGCGCATTGGCAATCAGGGTAATGACTGCCACCTCAAAATAGGTGGCGTTTGCCATGATCAGCGCAAATGCGGCATATTCACCTGCGGAGGCGTTGTTCAGCAGACTGACGAGAAACCCCTGAAACGGCGTAAAGCCTGCCTTGCGCGCCGCAATACCCAGCGAAAACGATACCGCAAAATAGCCCAGCGCAATGGGCACGCCATCCCGCATTCCATTACAGAACACCTTGCGACTGAACTGATCCGCCCTTCCCGTTTGGACGAGCTGCGGCTCCAAAAGCCTCTGCTTCGATTCCATAGTTAATACTTCCCCTTTCCTATTTTGCAAACAACAGAATCTATTATACTCCCCTGCGGGCGGAGAAGAAAGAGGTTTTGGACTTTTTTGTGTAAAATTCTGCTTTCAAAAGACTTCGGACTTGTGTTGCAAATGCGCTAATGCGTGTTACGATTTGTTTGCTCTTGCCGGAGGATAAAAACACCCCAGAGGGTTCCGTGAAAGCGAAACCTCCGGGGTGATGGTACTATTGGGAATTATTCGAGCTCTGTAAGCTCAGATTCTTACTAAACAAATTTGTTTAGTAAGCCTATTCTTGGATGTTCACTTTTCCATGAGATTGCCGTAGTAGATGTGGCTTGCTGATTTTTTAGTATCAGGATAGTATCACAAAGCCAGCGGAATCTCTGTGGATATTATAACGTATTTACGTTTAAGATGCAACTATTTTTTAAGGGTAACATCTTACTTGCATCCGCCAGATAGTTTTCTCCCCATTTGCACATCGCATCCAGAATAGGAATGATACTTCTCCCAAAATCGCTGAGCGAATATTCTACCTTTGGCGGCACAACAGGATAAACTTTCCGAATAATCAAGTTATCGTTTTCAAGTTCTCGAAGCTGCTGCGTCAGCATTTTAGGGGTAGCTTTTGGAATCAGCTTTCCTATCTCGTTAAAGCGCAAGGTATTATCAATCAAGTGCCACAGGATAAGTGCCTTATATTTTCCACCAATCAAATCGAGGGTTGCTTCAACTGGGCAGCTAAAGGTACTTGGACATTTCATTTTTCTCTTCCTCACACTATCTTTTTGGGTAGTATATGACAAAAAAGTGCGTTCTTGCCTTTTTGAAAACGACTGATAAAATCATAGCATAGGCCGATTGAATTATCAAGACCCTACACAAATTTACACTTCCAGAAAGGACTATCACATTATGGATTTTTTGACACTTGCAAAGAAACGGTATAGTGTACGCGCTTACACAAAGCAGAAGGTTGAGAAGGAAAAGCTGGATGCAATCTTGGAAGCCGCCCATGTTGCGCCCACAGGTGGTAATTGCCAGCCGCAGCACCTGATCGTGGTGCAGAGTGATGAGGGGCTTCGTAAAATTGGAAAGGCCACAAATATCTATGGTGCTCCATTGGCAATTATTGTTTGCAGTGATACAAGCAAGGTCTGGACACGTCCCTTTGACGGCAAAAAACTGACCGATATTGATGCAAGCATTATTACCGATCACATGATGATGGAAGCCACCTACTTAGGGTTGGGAAGCGTATGGGTATGCTATTTCAAGCCAGACATCCTGAAATCCGAATTCAATCTTCCTGCCAACCTTGAACCAGTCAACATCCTTGTTCTTGGCTACGCTGATACTTCTCGTGAAAAGGCTCTGTCCGCAGATCGCCACGCCAAAATGAGAAATCCTCTTTCTGCCATGGTATCTTTCGAGGAGCTTTAACTTAAAATTATATCCTTATATCGCTCTATTTTCTCTGGCACGTCCAGCCATTAAGTTTTTCTTAATAGTTCCAACCGCTAAACTCGAACCATCCGGAAATCCCGGATAGTTGCCCGATTGCCTGAGCTATTAAGCAATACTTAACAACTGCCCTGAACTCTTCGGAATTTCCGAATGGTTGTGAATCGGCTAGATGCTCTGGCATTCCCAGAGGATAAGCCGTGATACTTGTCTGATTCTGCTCAGGGTGGTACGTTTCTGTTACTTTGGGCGCAAAAAAGCCCCGCCTTCAAGCGAAAATTCTTGAAAGCGGGGCTGCTTTTATACGCTGTTTGGTTCTATTTTTTAGTAATCTAAAAAGCTGGAAGGCAAATTTTCATTACTCGAGCTCGATCGTTGCAGGCGGCTTACCGGTGCAATCGTAGAACACGCGGTTAACGTGCTTGACCTCGTTGACGATGCGGCTGGTGACAGTGCCCAGAACAGCCCACGGCATATCGTAGCTTTCTGCGGTCATGAAGTCGGTGGTGGTCACGGCGCGCAGCGCAACGGCGTAGTCGTAGGTGCGCTCGTCGCCCATAACGCCAACGCTGTGCATATTGGTCAGTGCAGCGTAATACTGGCTGATTTCCTTATCCAGACCGGCCTTGGCGATCTCCTCGCGCCAGATGGCGTCAGCGTCCTGCACGATGGTGACCTTCTCGGGGGTCACCTCGCCGATGATGCGGATGCCCAGACCGGGGCCGGGGAACGGCTGACGGCTGACCAGATACTCGGGCAGCCCCAACTCGCGGCCGGCCTGACGGACTTCGTCCTTGAACAGGTTGCGCAGAGGCTCCACCAGCTCCTTGAAGTCCACGGTATCGGGCAGACCGCCCACGTTATGGTGGCTCTTGATGACGGTGGACTCGCCGCCCAGACCGCTCTCCACCACGTCGGGGTAGATGGTGCCCTGTGCAAGGAAGTCCACCTTGCCGATCTTCTTGGCCTCTTCCTCGAACACGCGGATGAACTCTTCACCGATGATCTTGCGCTTGCGCTCCGGCTCGGTGACGCCCTTCAGCTTGCTGAAGTAGCGGTCGCGGGCATCCACACAGATGAAGTTGATGTCGAAGCCGTTGGCATTGCCCGGACCAAAGACAGAGCAGACCTCTTCCTTTTCGTTCTTGCGCAGCAGGCCGTGATCTACGAACACGCAGGTCAGCTGCTTGCCGATGGCCTTGGCCAGCATAGCGGCCAGCACGGAGGAATCCACGCCGCCGGACAGGGCGCACAGCACCTTGCCCTCGCCGATGCGCTCCCGCAGAGCCTTGACGTTGTTCTCCACAAAGGAATCCATCTTCCAGTCGCCGGAGCAGCCGCAGACGTTGTACACAAAGTTGCGCAGCATCTTCTTGCCCTCGGCGGTGTGCAGCACCTCCGGGTGGAACTGTACGGCGTACAGACCCTTTTCGGCATTTTCAACGGCTGCCACAGGGCAGTTTGCGGTGTGTGCAGTGATCTCAAAGCCGGGAGCCGCCTGCTCGATGTAATCGTTGTGGCTCATCCAGCAGATGGTAGAGGGCTGCACATCGGTGAACAGCTTGCTCTCGGTGTTCACGAACACCTCGGTCTTGCCGTACTCACGCTCGGGAGCGCGGCAGACATGACCGCCCAGCAGGTGCATCATCAGCTGGCTGCCGTAGCAGATGCCCAGCACAGGCACGCCCCAGCTGAAGATCTCAGGGTCGATGGTGGGAGAATCCTCCAGATAAACGCTGTTGGGGCCGCCGGTGAAGATAATGCCCTTGGGATTCTTGGCCTTGATGACCGAAAGATCGGTTTTATAGGAATAGATCTCGCAGTAGACATTATTTTCTCGGACGCGGCGGGCAATCAGCTGATTGTACTGTCCGCCAAAGTCCAGCACGATGACAGTTTCATGCTGCATGATGTTTTCCTCCATTTTTAAGTGTGTTTCTACAGATAATTTTAGTATAGCACATCTCACAACAAAAAGCGACAGTTTTTGTGAAGTTTTCTGTTATTCTCTTTCGCGGATCGGATGCCGCAGCACGGTTTTCAGCTTCTCCGGTGCGGTGCGGCGCGGGTCTCCCAAATAGATCTCGTGATGGAAGCGCGTGTCTGAAAAATCCGGGCAATACCCCTGCTCCGCCGCAAACGCATCCAGCTGCCGCAGGGTCTCTGGTTCGGTGTCATAGGAGCCGATGTGCATACATTGTACGCACAGGCCTTCATCGTAGGTGAAAAATTCCACCTTAGAAAAGTCTTTTTTCTTTTTGGTGGTGGCTTCCTGCACTGCCCAGTCAAATTCGGCACGGGTGACAAATTCCGGCAGACGGATCATGGAGGTCCAGATAAAGGTCTCCTTGTTGGAGAAATCCACACCCTCTGCCCCGGGCTGATGCCAAAGCCCTTCCAGCGGTGGAACGACATATTCAAAATAGCCGTCCATTTTATGACTGCCCTTATAACTCATTTTAATGGTGAATGCTATGCCGTACAGCAGCTCCATCGCTGCCTTGTATTCCCCTGCCGGGTCGTTGGGGTCGCCTTTTCCCTGCACTGCTACAAAATTCATGGGTGGGATGGTGATGATCTGCGGCTTCTTCGGCGGGAGATAAAATTCTTTGTATTCTTTCTTATAGTCAAATGGCATCCTTCTTTTCTCCTTCCAGCAGCTCACGCTGTTTCTTTTTGCTGAAGCTGCCCAGCACCAGCCGATAAGATTTTTCCAGCATCTCCCGCAGCAGTGCATCCGGCACGTTTCCATCTACTTTTACGGAGTTCCAATGCACCTTATTCATATAGTAGCCCGGAATGATATCCTCATACTGTCGGCGCAGAAAATCGCCCTCAGCGGGTTCCAGCTTGCAGGTAATATACACCGGCTTTCCCGTGGCATCATCCAGACAAACAGCTGCAAACATTTTGCCGCCGATGTGGTATCTTATCCAGTTCCACTCTGTCTGTAAGTCCTTGGTAACGCCAGGCTTTTGTAAAAGCTCCGTGTCGATCCAGCTGTATTTCATGGCAGCACCTCCGTTTTTCTCAGTATAACTGATTCGGAGACATTTGTAAACAAAAAGTTGTTGATTACGTTTTATAATACGTCAGACATGAAAAATGGCAGCAAAAAAGCCATCCGCTCAGAAAATCTGAACGGATGGCTCTTGTATTTGACGTTAAAATCAGATGGAAATGGTGTTACACACGTCCACCAGCACGGGGTCAAGGCTCTTGGTCATCTCCAAGGCCTCGTCCACGGGGTAGTCCACCAGCTTCTCGCCCTTCATGCCGACGATACGGTTATACTTGCCCTGCTCCAGCAGGCAGACAGCCTGATAGCCCATGGCAGAAGCATTCACGCGGTCGCGCAGGGTGGGAGAACCACCGCGCTGCACATGACCCAGAATGGTTGCGCGGGAATCGATACCGGTGCGTGCCTGGATCTCGTTGGCGATCTCCTGTGCATGACCCACGCCCTCGGCCACAATGATGATAAAGTGGCGCTTGCCGGTCTTCTGGGTCTCAGCGATCTTATCCAGAATGTCGCGCTGCATATCAAATTCCTTCTCGGGCAGCAGCACAGCCATAGCGCCGGAGGCAATGGCCACGTTCAGAGCGATGTAACCGGCGTTGCGGCCCATGACCTCGACCACACTGCAGCGGTCGTGGCTCTGGGTGGTGTCGCGCAGCTTGTCGATCATTTCCAGTGCGGTGTTCATGGCGGTATCGTAGCCGATGGTGTAATCGGTGCAGGCGATATCGTTATCAATGGTGCCAGGCAGGCCGATCATGGGGATGCCGCGGTGTGCCAGTGCGCGGGCACCGCGGTAGGAGCCGTCGCCGCCGATAACGACCAGCGCATCAATGCCCAGCTCGCGGCACTTTTCAGCGCCCTTATCCTGACCTTCCTTGGTCTTGAACTCCAGGCAGCGCGCCGTATACAGAATGGTGCCGCCGGCAGAGATGATGTTAGAAACGCTGCGCAGGTTCATTTCAAAGCACTCGCCGTTCAGCAGGCCGTTATAGCCGCGCTGAATGCCGATCATACGGAAGCCCTTATGCAGACCGGTGCGTACCACAGCGCGCACAGCAGCGTTCATGCCGGGAGCATCACCACCGCTTGTAAGCACGCCAATCGTTTTGATTTGCTTTTCCATACGAGAGATTCCCTCCAATTTACAGTTCAGTTCTTCATTTACCCTTTTGCCTGTACCCTCTTCTTCCAGAAACAGGCTGGTTGCTTTGCAACAGCTTTGATTCGCCTTTAATGATTATAGCACACCATCCAGACAAATTTCAATAGGGTTTTGAGACTTTATGCAATTCCATGCGACACAAAATAGCAACGGTATATCGCGTCATTTTCGCAATTTGTACCACTTGGAAAAATTGAAATCGCCTCATGCGGTACCATTCGTGCACAAATATGTTATTTTGTTGCAACATTTTCTGCGCCCAGCAGCCGCTCCAGCTCTTTGAAGAAGAGCGGATGCCCGGAAGTGTACAACCGACGCGGTGCGGCCAGCTTCTGCTTGGTATCCTCCAGATACAAAATCACCGGGATATCGCCATCAAAGATTTCCAGCAGGTTCACCACTTTATCGTACTGGGGACAGCTGCGGGACGGCAGACGGATAAACACCCGCCGGGCAGCTGTTTTGACAGGGTCCGGGCGGCCCTTATCCAAGCGGCTCGGGTCGTAGCTGTCTATGGGCAGAATGCTGTCTGCCAGCAGCTTGGAGGCTTCATCCTCCCGCACGGAAAGCCGGCCGTCGATGACTACAACAGCGTTTTCCTGAATGGCATCCCGGAACCTGTCCAGCACCTTGGGGAATACGATCACCTCCATGGTGCCGGTCAGATCCTCCACACTGGTAAAGGCCATCATGCTGTTTGATCTAGTCGTCATCATGCGGTTTTTGACCACCGCGCATACAATGCGCACCTTCTCACCGTCCTGCACATGGGCATCCTCGCCGGTGAGGTCTTTAATGGTGTGTGAGCCGATGCGGGCAGATTTTTCCCGGTAGGCGTCCAGCGGGTGGCCGGACAGGTACAGACCGCTGACCTCTTTTTCCTGCTGCAGCAGCTCGGCAGGGGTATACTCTGCCAAGGGGCGGATCTCGTAGACGTCTGCCTGCGGACTTTGCTGTACTTCCCCGCTCATCACGGAGAACAGATCCAGTTGCCCCTCCAGATTGCGGCGGGAGTCAGTCTCGATGCTTTTGAGGATGCCCTCTACCGCCTCCACCATACTGTGGCGGTTGGGGCCAAGGCGGTCGAAAGCACCGGCTTTGATCAGGCATTCCACCGCGCGGCGGTTCAGCTCGCTGCCGTGCATCCGCTTGCAGAAATCGTAAAGGCTGGTGTAGGGCTTTTCCCTGCGCTCGGTGACTGCGTTCTCGATGAGGTTGCGGCCTACGTTTTTCACCGCGTTCAGGCCAAAACGGATCTGACCGTTATCATCGGCGGTAAAGCCGCCGTTGGAGATGTTCACATCCGGCGGCAGCACCTTGATGCCCAGACGGGCACACTCGCCGGAATACTCGATGACCTTATCGGTATTATCCAGCACACTGGTGAGCAATGCTGCCATGAACTGGCTGGGGTAATGGCACTTGAGATAAGCGGTCTGGAAAGCCACATAGGCATAGCAGGCGGCGTGGCTCTTGTTGAAGGCGTAGGACGCAAAGCTGGACATCTCGTCGTAGATCTGGTTTGCCACCTGCTCCGGGATGCCGTTGGCAACGCAGCCTGGGCATTCGTGACCGGGCTCGGTGCAGCCGTGCACAAAGTGCTCCCGTTCTGCTTCCATGACAGCGTGCTTCTTTTTGCTCATGGCGCGGCGGACGTTATCTGCCTGCCCGAAGGAGAAGCCCGCCAGCTCCCGGAAGATCTGCATGACCTGCTCCTGATAGACGATGCAGCCGTTGGTCACATCCAGAATGTGCGCCAGCTGCGGAGTCTTGTAGCTGATCTTATCCGGCTCGTGGCGGTTGCGCAGATAGGTGGGAATGGAGTCCATGGGACCCGGGCGGTACAGGCTGATCAGAGCGATGACATCTTCAAGGTTCTGGGGCTGCAAGCCCACAAGCACCTGCTTCATGCCGGAGGATTCCAGCTGGAACACGCCCTCGGTATCGCCCTGACCCAGCATTTTATAGGTATCCGGATCGTCATAATCCAGATCTCGGATGGAGAACTCCGGGTGCTGCTTTTGCACCGCAGCCTCTGCATCCCGGATGACGGTCAGGGTACGCAGCCCCAGAAAGTCCATCTTCAAAAGGCCCAGCTCTTCGATCTCGGTCATATTGAACTGGGTCACCGGCAAGCCGTCGTTGGTGGCAAGCGGCAGATAATAATCGGTCGGCTCCGGCGTGATGACCACGCCCGCCGCGTGGGTGGAGGCGTGCCGGGGCATCCCCTCAACCTTTAACGCGGTATCAATGAGCTCGGTCACCTGCGGGTCGGTATCGTAGAGCTTTTTCAGCTCGCTGGAAACCTCCAACGCCCGCTTCAGGGTCATCTTCAGTTCCATGGGCACAAGCTTTGCTACTACGTCCACCTGCTGGTATGGGATGCCCATCACGCGGCCAACGTCACGGATGGCGTTGCGGGCGGCCATGGTACCAAAGGTGACGATCTGCGCCACATGGTCCGCACCGTATTTGCGGTTGACGTAGTCGATGACCTCCTGCCGGCGCTCGTAGCAGAAGTCCACGTCAAAGTCCGGCATACTGACGCGCTCAGGATTCAAAAAGCGCTCGAAGATCAGGTTGTAGCGAATGGGGTCGATATCCGTGATGCCCACGCAGTAGGCGGCAATACTGCCTGCGCCGGAGCCACGTCCCGGCCCTACCGGGATGCCCTGACTTTTTGCAAAGTTGATGTAGTCCCACACAATGAGGTAGTAGTTGGTATACCCCATGGTCTTGACCACGCCGATCTCATATTTCAGGCGGTCGATGTTGGCCTGCGGCACGTCCGGGCCGTAGCGGCGTTCCAAGCCGTCCCAGCAGAGCTTTTCAAAGTAGGCCTGATTGTCCATGCCGTCCGGGGCCTTGTAGTAAGGGATCTTGGTGTGACCAAACTCAAAGTCAAAATTGCACTGCTCGGCGATCTTAGCCGTGTTGGCGCAGGCCTCCGGCACCATGGAGAACAGCTCGTACATCTCGTCTGTGGTCTTGACGTAGAATTCATCGGTCTGGAACTCCATGCGGTCGGCGTCCTGAATGGTCTTGCCGGTCTGGATGCACAGCAGGATGCTCTGCATCTTGGCGTCCTCTTTGCGCAGATAATGGGCGTCGTTGGTGGCTGCCATGGGGATGCCCGTCTCCCGGGAAAGCTTGATAAGCTGCGGCAGAACGGTGGTATCCTCCTTCAGACCGTGATCCTGCAATTCAATGTAGTAATTCTCTGCACCGAACAGGTCCCGGTACCACAGCGCAGTTGCCTTTGCGCGCTCGTAATCCCCTGCCAGAATGGCCTGCGGGATCTCGCCCGCCAGACAGGCCGAGAGGCAGATCAGCCCCTCGTGATATTGCTCCAAAAGCTGCTTATCCACGCGGGGCTTGGAGTAAAAGCCCTCCACAAAACCGGCAGAGACCATTTTGATCAGGTTCTTATAGCCGGTCTCGTTTTTGCACAACAAAATCAGGTGGTTATTGCCGTCTATTTTATTTACCTTATCAAAGCGGGTGCGGGTGGCAACATACACCTCGCACCCGATGATGGGCTTGATGCCCGCCTTTTGGGCCGCTTTATAAAACTGCACACAGCCGTACATCACGCCGTGGTCGGTGCAGGCAATGGCGGTCTGTCCGCACTCCTTCACCCGCTCCATCAGCTGGTCGATACGACAGGCACCGTCCAGAAGGCTGTATTCGGTATGGATATGCAAATGGGCAAAGGGACGGGTATTTGCGGTGGGTTCACTCATTGTACTGCCTCCTGTCCCTCCTGCTGGCGCTGGCGCAGATTTTCCGCCAGTGCCTCCAGCTTTTTCATCCGGTGTGATAGGCCGGATTTGCTCACTGCCGGGTCAAAGCAGCCGCACAGCGCGGTAAGCGAAAGATCCGGGTATTGCAGCCGCTTGGCGGCTGCCTGCTGCAGCACCTCCGGCAAGGTTTCCAGTGCGTGCTGCTCCTGCAAATAGCGGATGGCTTTCAGGGTCTGGGCGTTTGCCCGCGCGGTTTTGCCAAGGTTTGCGGTATCGCAGTTTGTCTGCCGGTTGGTCTGGTTGCGCACCTGCTTGAACGCCTTGAGCACGCTGATCTGGGTCGCGGCATCCGCAGCACCCATAAAGCGGAGCAGCCGCTCCACATTGGCACCGGTCTTGACGTAGATCAGGTTCACGCCGTTGCGGCGGGTGCGGTGGGGCGCAAACTCGTGCTCTGCCAGCAGCGCTTCAAAATCCCGGGCGAGATTCGTCCGGGAGGTGAGAAATTCCAGATTATATTCCTTTTGCGGGTCGGTGACCGTGCCGCTGCACAAAAAGGCCATGGCGATATAGGCGCTGACGCAGGTCTGGCAGCGGATGAGCCCGGGGTCGATCTGCAAGCTGGTCTCCCTGCCGGTGGTGCCGAACAGCTCGTGCAGGCGGGTGACCTGCTCTGCATCGCGGATGTTGAACTCGTACAGCACACCGCTGGCGCGAGGCTTTTCCAATATCTCGCCCCGGATGCCGCAGCGGGCAAACAACTGCTGCGCCAGCTGCACGGTATGGGGCTGCTCGGTTTGCAGCACAAGGCCGCGGGCATCAAAGTATTTGGCAAAGCAGGCAATGCCATAGGCAGCTGCACGCACACAGCATTCCTTGGTGGGGCTGCGCTGCGCGATCTCCTCCCGCGCACTGGATGCAAAACTCATAGTATTTCCTCTGTTTTCAGCGCACGGCATCCCGGTGCTGCACCCCGGGCTCGTAGCCCAGAGAGGTGCAGTATTCCGCAAGCTTACGTGCGAATGTGATAGAGCGGTGCTTGCCGCCCGTGCAGCCCACCGCAATGGTCAGCTGGCTTTTGCCCTCCTTGACATAAAGCGGCAGGGCGTACTGCAAAAAGCTCTCGTACCGGCGCAGCAGCTCCTGTGCTTCGGGGTGGTTCATAACAAAATCCACCACCTCCTGATCCAGTCCGGTCTTGTGCTTCAGCTCCGGCACATAGAAGGGGTTAGGCAGGCAGCGCACATCCAGCACAAGGTCTGCCTCCGGCGGCAGACCAAACTTGAACCCGAAGGACATGATGGTAAGCTGCATGGCATTTTTTGCTCCGCCGCTTTTCATGAACAGATCGCAGATGCGCTCTTTATTCTGGGAGGTGGAGAGCAGGCCGGTATTGATGGTATAGTTTGCACGCTCCTTTAAGGGCTGCAGGATCTGCCGTTCCTTCAAGAAGGCATCCCGGGTAGAGATGCCCTCTGCAATGCTGATGGGGTGGCGGCGGCGGGTCTCGCTGTAACGGCGCATCAGCACCTCGTCCGGTGCATCCAGAAACAGGATCTTATAGGGTGTTTTCTGCTCGTCCAGCTGCTGCAGGGCAGTTTCGATCTGTTCCCTGCTGCGGCAGCCGCGCACGTCCATGGAAAGCGCCACCCGCTCCAGCTGGTTGTCGCCCGCCTTGGAAAACGCCGTAATGCTGGGCAGCAGCCCCGCCGGGACGTTATCGATGCAGAAAAATCCGATATCCTCCAGTGCATTCATAGCCACAGACTTTCCCGCGCCGGAAAGTCCGCTGACGATCAACAGCTCCATCTGTATTCCACACTCCCTCTATTCCCGCAGCTCAGCGGACTACGCGGATCTCTTTTTCCAGATCGTAGCCGGTCTTTTCCTTCACGATGGTGCGCACTTCTTCGCACAGCGCCAGCACGTCTGCGCAGGTGGCGCCGCCAAGGTTCACCACAAAGCCGCAGTGCTTCTCGCTGACGGCGGCACCGCCGTGCCGGTAGCCCCGCAGACCGCACTGGTCAATGAGGGCTGCGGCAAAGGCACCCACCGGGCGCTTGAAGGTGCTGCCTGCGCTGGGCTTATCCAGCGGCTGCTTGTCCAGCCGCTTTGCCATCAGCTCGTCCATCTTTGCGCGGATAGCCTCCGGCTCGCCCGGGGTCAGGGTAAACTGCGCCGAAAGGATGCAGCCGCCGTTTTCTTCAAAAATGCTGTGGCGGTAGCGCAGGTCAAGCTCCGCTGCCGCCGCCTCCTTCACCTCGCCCTCGGCGGTAAGGTATTGCACCGTGGTCAGCACGTCCTTCATCTCGCCGCCGTAGGCTCCGGCGTTCATGTAGACCGCGCCGCCCACCGTGCCGGGGATGCCGTAGGCAAATTCCAGCCCGGTCAGGCTATGCTCCAGCGCCGTTTTGCACAGCGCCGAGAGCCGCACGCCTGCCCCGGCGGTAAGCTGTGTGCCGTGCACCTCCACAGTGTCCTGCATGGAGGAAATATCCAGCACCGCGCCGTTGTAGCCCTCGTCGGCAAACAGGATATTGCTGCCGTTGCCCAGCAGATAGTACCGGACGCTTTGCGCCTTGCACAGGGCAACGGCACGGCAAAGCTGTGCATGGTCTGCCGGCTGCACGAACAGCCGCGCCGGGCCGCCGATCTTAAAGGTACAGTGGGCTGCCAGCGGCTCTTTTTCTTTATAAGCAATGCCTGCTGCGGTCAGCAGCTGCTTGAGTTGTTCCATAGGGTCAGGCTCCTTTTTTATCGGGAAGATCAGTCCATTTTGTCATCCAGTCCCAGCCGGATCAGCAGCTCCTTGGCTGCGTTGTAGCCCATCTTCTTCTGGCGGTTATTGATGGCTGCGGTCTCCAGCACCACAGCCAGATTACGGCCGGGAGAGACCGGGATGCTGGTGCTGGGAATGCTGACACCCAGAATGTCGTAGTATTCGCTTTCCAGACCGGTGCGCTGGTAGTTCTTGGTGGGGTCCCACGCCTCCAGCTGCACCACCAGATCCAGACTTTCGCTCAGCTTGACGGCGCCTACGCCATACACGCGGGCCACGTTGACGATGCCGATGCCGCGCAGCTCGATAAAGTGGCGGATATTTTCCGGTGCAGTGCCCATGATCTGGCGGTTGGACACCTTGCGCAGCTCCACGGCATCATCTGCCACCAGACGGTGGCCGCGCTTGACCAGCTCGATGGCCAGCTCACTTTTGCCGATGCCGCTGTCGCCAAGGATCAGGATGCCCTCGCCGTACACCTCCACCAGCACGCCGTGCCGGGTGATGCGGGGCGCAAGCTCCAGGTTCAGTACGCTGATCAGGCTGCCCATCAGGGTGCAGGTGGTCTCGTTGGAGCGCAGCAGGGCAACCGCGTGCTTCTGCGCCAGCTCCTGCATCTCCGGGAAGGGGGCCAACTCCTCGCTGCGGCAGACGATGACCGCCGGGGGCTGCTGCCGGAACAGCTGCTCCAGTGCCTCGTAGCGCTTTTCTGCCGTCAGGCCGGACAGAAAGTTCATTTCTGCCAGACCCATGATCTGCAGGCGAAGCTTATCGAAGTAATCATAATAGCCCGCCAGAAACAGACCCGGGCGGTTGACCTCGGCGATCTCCACGCTGATCTCATCCAGCTCCCGGGGGGTGTATACCACTTCCATGCTGACGCGGTCGGTCAGCGTTTTAAGCGAAACATTGAACGTACCCATCCTGGTTCCTCCTGTATCCTCTTGCCGCGCTGTGCTGCGGGCACTCTTATTCTTATTATAATAAAATTCGGCGGCAAATACAACGCCCGGGATGCTGTTTTTATACTGCGGGCGGGAAACCGACGCTGCATCGCTGCCCGTGCACAGGATTTTTACATTTTTCTTACTTTACATGGGTTTTACATTTCGTCGATTTCAGATTTTACATTGTTTTTCTATACTTAAAGCACAGGAGAAAAACACGTCAAGATAAAGTGAGGAAAACACTTATGACCATTTTTAATGTCTTTTCGCTGCTGGGAGGTCTGGCTCTGTTTTTGTTCGGCATGGACATCATGGGCAAGGCACTGGAAAAGCAGGCCGGCGGCCAGCTGCAGAAAATTCTCAGCAAGCTGACCGATAACCCCCTCAAGGGCTTTTTTCTGGGTCTGTGCGTGACCGCCGTCATCCAGAGTTCCAGCGCTACCACCGTTATGGTGGTGGGCTTTGTCAACAGCGGCATCATGGAGCTGCATCAGGCCATTGGCGTGATCATGGGCAGCAACGTGGGCACCACTGTTACCAGCTGGATCTTGAGCCTTTCCGGCTTGCAGGGCGACAGCCTGTTCATCCAGCTGCTCAAGCCCACTTCTTTTAGCCCGGTGCTTGCATTTATCGGCATTTTGCTGTATATGTGTAAGAGTGAGAAGAAAAAGGGCGTGGGCACCATCCTCATCGGCTTTGCTGTGCTGATGACTGGCATGACCACCATGTCCAACGCGGTGCTGCCGCTGCAAAATGAGGCATGGTTCACCAGCCTGTTCACCCGCTTCTCCAACCCCCTGCTGGGCGTTCTGGTGGGCGCACTGGTCACCGGCATCATCCAGAGCTCCAGTGCCAGCGTGGGCATCCTGCAGGCGCTGAGCGCCACCGGCGTCATCACCTACGGCAGTGCAATCCCCATCATCATGGGTCAGAACATCGGCACCTGTGTGACCGCACTTCTGTCCTCGGTGGGTGCCAACAAGAACGCCCGCCGCGCCGCTATGGTGCACCTGTACTTCAACATCATCGGTGTGACCATCTTCCTGTTCGGGTTCTACGGCCTCAACGCCGTCTGCCACTTTGCCTTTGTGAATACCACCATCGAAGCTTGGGGCATTGCAATCGTGCACTCGGTGTTCAACATTCTGGCCACCGTCATTCTGCTGCCCTTCGCCACCGGGTTGGAAAAGCTGGCTATCCTGACCATTCCCGATTCCCCGGAAAAAGAGGAGTTTGCTCTGCTGGATGACCGTCTGCTGAACACCCCCGCCATGGCTGTGGAGCGCGCCCGCGCTGCTACCGCTGAAATGGCAGAGCTTGCCCGGGTGGGCGTGGTGCAGGCTATGAGCCTGACCCATGAATGGAACGATGAGCTTGCCCAGAAGGTGCGAGACGAGGAAAAAAAGGTAGACCGGTACGAGGACGCGCTGGGCACCTATCTGGTCAAGCTGTCCGGCCGGGAGCTGAACCACGCCGACAGCCAGAGCGTGAACACCCTGCTGCACACCATCAGCGATTTTGAACGAATCAGTGACCATTCCGTCAACCTACTGGAATCCGCCGAGGAGATGCACCAGAAGGACATCCACTTCTCCAAGGATGCACAGGAGGAGCTGCAGGTGCTGGAGGATGCGGTGCAGGATACCCTGAGCCGCACCACCGATGCCTTCCGCAAGGGCGATCTGCACCTTGCCTCCAAGGTGGAGCCGCTGGAGGCCGTGGTCAACGAGCTGGTGCGTGCCATCAAGGCGCGGCATATCGCCCGCCTGCAGGCCGGCAGCTGCTCCATCGAGTACGGCTTTGTGCTGGACGATATGCTGACAAACTACGAGCGTGTGTGCGACCATTGCAGTAATGTGGCCGTTGCACAGATCGAGGTTGCACAGGACAGCTTTGACACCCACGCCTACCTGAACGATTTGCGCCACGGCAACGACACCAAGGAAAGTGAAGAATTCCACCGCCGTCTGGACCGCTACCGTGAGCGGTATCTGTTCCCGGACGGACAGACTGCTGAGGAGAATTGAGTTATGATCTATATCGTAGAGGACGACGCTTCCATCCGCGAGCTGGAGCAGTATGCCCTGCAATCCAACGGCTACGAGGTGCAGAGCTTTGAAAGCGCCGAGCCCTTCTGGCAGGCCATGCGCACTGCCGAGCCGGAGCTGGTGATCTTAGACGTGATGCTGCCCGGCGAGGACGGCTTTTCCATCCTGAAAAAGCTGCGCAACACCCCTTCCCTGCGCAAGCTGCCCATCATTATGGTCACAGCAAAATCCAGCGAGCTGGACACCGTGCGCGGGCTGGACTGCGGTGCGGACGATTACATTGCAAAGCCCTTTGGCATTATGGAGTTTCTCAGCCGGGTGCGTGTGGCGCTGCGGCGCTCTGCCCCGGAGGTAAGGCCGGACGTACTGGTTTTCCATGAAATTCAGCTGGACAACGCCCGCCACAGCGTTACGGTAAACAGCACCCCCGTGGAGCTGACCTACAAGGAGTACTGTCTGCTGCGGCTGCTGCTGGAAAACACCAGTCTGGTAGTGACCCGCGAGACCATTTTACAGGTGGTGTGGGGTACCGACATCTCGGTGGAGAGCCGTACTGTGGATATGCACATCCGTACCCTGCGCAAAAAGCTGGGCGATGCGGGGCGTTACATCTGCACTGTGCGCAAGGTGGGCTATAAGCTGACCGATGAGGAGGCCGAGGAAGAATGAAGCTGCGCAGCATGGAAGAAAAAATCAGCTACCGGTTGTTCCTGATGGGCTTTCTGGGGCTTATATTCACCGCAGCGCTGTGCATTTTTGTATTCCATAAAGCCTTTACGGCGCAGGCATGGTCGGGGCTGGAGCGCGAGACCGAGCTTGTGCGCGCCGGGTACGAGCAGACCGGGGACGCCGCGCAGCTGAGCGCCTTTGTGACCGATGATCTGCGCGTGACGCTGATCAGTCAGGACGGCAGCGTGCTGTTTGAATCTGCCACCGACCAGCCCATGGAGAACCACCTGACCCGCCCGGAGATTCGCGATGCCATTGCAAACGGCGAGGGTCGGAATATCCGCGATTCCCAGACCATGGGCTACGAGACCTATTACTATGCGCTCCGGCTTTCCAGCGGAGACGTGCTGCGCGTGGCGCAGGACGCCGAGACCGTGTGGTCCATCTATGACGCCACCATCCCGGCCATCGTGCTGAGCTGTGTGGCGCTGATGCTGGCCGCTGCGGTGCTGGCTGCTCTGCTGACCAAGGCACTGGTGCAACCGGTGCTGAACATGACCGAGGACTTGGATCACATTCAGGAAAATGTGCCCTACCGGGAACTGATCCCCTTTGCGGAGAGCATCCACTCTGACCGCATCCTGCGGGAAAACAACGAGAAAATGCGGCAGGAGTTTACCGCCAATGTCAGTCACGAGCTCAAGACCCCGCTGACCAGCATCTCCGGCTATGCAGAGCTGATCGAGACCGGCATTGCAAAGCCGGAGGATGTGCCGGATTTCGGCCGCAAGATCCACAGCGAGGCCACCCGCATGATCCAGCTGGTCAACGATATTTTGCAGCTTTCCAAGCTGGATACCGTAAGCGAGACCGGGGACGCCCCCGTAATGGAAACAGTAGACCTTTTGGAGGTGGCCAAGGAGTGCGTGGAGCGCCAGAAGCTGAACGCCCGCCGCGCGTATATCTCCCTGACCTATCTGGGCGAGAGCGCCCCGGTGCTGGGCAGCCGTGCGCTGCTGGATGAGCTGTGCCAGAACCTGTGCGACAACGCCATCCGTTACAACCGCCCGGGCGGCAAGGTGCAGATCATTACCGCCTGCAGCCGGGACGGGCACTGCACCCTGACCGTGACCGATAACGGCATCGGCATCCCGCGGGAGGCGCAGTCCAGCGTGTTTGAGCGCTTCTACCGGGTGGACAAGAGCCGCAGCAAGGCCACTGGCGGCACCGGGCTTGGGCTTGCCATCGTCAAGCACATTGCCCGCATCCACAATGCCCGCATCAAGCTGGAAAGTCA
>CAKTCY010000001.1 GCA_934540955.1 uncultured Faecalibacterium sp. | reverse complement strand
GCCTCCGATCGGAATCGAACCAATGACACGGGGATTTTCAGTCCCCTGCTCTACCGACTGAGCTACAGAGGCAAATACGACCCGGATCGGGCTCGAACCGACGACCCCCAGCGTGACAGGCTGGTGCTCTAACCAACTGAGCTACCGGGCCATATGGTGGAAGTTAACGGGCTCGAACCGCTGACCCTCTGCTTGTAAGGCAGATGCTCTCCCAGCTGAGCTAAACTTCCACATATGGAGCGGCCGACGAGGCTCGAACTCGCTACCTCCACCTTGGCAAGGTGGCGCTCTACCAGATGAGCTACGGCCGCACATTCCATTTGTTTTTGCCGGTCTGTTGTCCGGCGACGTTGGTTATTATACCGCACACTCCGCCAGTTGTCAACCACAAAATTACATTTTTTTGAAAAAGAATGTCTTTTATCCCTGATACGTTCTTTTTTATTCTGTGTGCGGCGATGGTCCTGCCTTTTCGCCCTATTTCGCACGGCTATGTGCACGAGCAAAATACAGTTGCTTTCTATTTCACAAGCTATTATAATAAAGAGGACGCTTTGTCAAACGGAAAATGTACCCGCGCGGGTGCAGCTTCCATTTATAGAAAAGAAAAAGGAATTGCCAGCAAAAAGGAGCTAACGCAATGTATAAGATCACTGAAAAGGTCGCGCTGAACCCCACCGTGACAAAGATGGTCATCGAAGCCCCGCTGATCGCCAAAAAGGCAAAGCCGGGTCAGTTCATCATTGTTCGTCCGTTTGAGGACAGCGAGCGTATCCCCCTGACCGTGGCCGGTTACGACCGCGAAAAGGGCACTGTGGATATCATTTTCCAGATCGTGGGTGGTACCACCATGGAGCTGAACAGCCTGAACGCAGGCGATTGTGTCCACGACTTTGTCGGCCCGCTGGGCCGCGCCACCGAGACCGAGGGTCTGAAGAAGGTGTGTGTTGTGGGCGGCGGCGTGGGCTGCGCCATTGCGCTGCCCATTGCCAAGGAGCTGCACGATCAGGGCTGTGTGGTGCACAGCGTGGTCGGCTTCCGCAATAAGGATCTGCTGATCCTTGAGGACGAGTTCAATGCCTGCAGCGACGAGCTGCGCATCATGACCGACGACGGCAGCTACGGCACCAAGGGTGTGGTTACCGCCGCGCTGGACGAGCTGGTAGCTGCCGGCAACCAGTACGATCTGGTCATCACCATCGGCCCGCTGATCATGATGAAGTTCGTGGTCAAGACCTGCCAGAAGCACGGCCTGAAGAGCATCGTTTCCATGAACCCCATCATGATCGACGGCACCGGCATGTGCGGCGGCTGCCGCCTGACCGTGGGCGGTCAGACCAAGTTTGCCTGTGTGGACGGCCCCGACTTTGACGGCGATCTGGTGGATTTTGACGAGGCAATGGCACGCGGCACCATGTATCGCCCGTTTGAGGCACACGCCCGTGAGGCAGCCTGCAACCTGTTCAAGACTCAGGAGGGAATGTAAAATGGCTTTCAATATGGACCCCAAAAAGTGCCCCATGCCCACGCAGGACCCCAACGTCCGCAACAAGAACTTTAAGGAAGTGGCTCTGGGCTACACCGCCGAGATGGCCGTGAACGAAGCCAAGCGCTGCATCGGCTGCAAGAATAAGCCCTGCCAGTCCGGCTGTCCCGTGGGCATCGACATCCCGGAGTTTATCGCGCATGTTGCCGAGGGCGACTTTGAAGCCGCCTATCAGGTGATCAACCGCTCCTCTTCCCTGCCTGCCGTCTGCGGCCGTGTCTGCCCGCAGGAGAGTCAGTGCGAGGGCAAGTGCACCCGCGGCATCAAGAATGAGCCGGTGGCTATTGGCCGTCTGGAGCGTTTTGTGGCCGACTGGCACCGCGAGAATGTGCACACCGCACCCATCGTACCCGAGTGGAACGGCCATAAGGTTGCCATCATCGGCGCAGGCCCTGCCGGCCTGACCGCCGCCGGTGATCTGGCAAAGCTGGGCTACAAGGTGACCGTTTACGAGGCCCTGCACGTTGCAGGCGGTGTGCTGATGTACGGCATCCCCGAGTTCCGTCTGCCCAAGGCCATTGTCCAGCAGGAGATCGACGGCCTGAAGAGGATGGGCGTGGATTTTGAGTGCAACATGGTCATCGGCAAGGTACTGACCATCGACGAGCTGATGGGCGAGTACGGCTACGAGGCCGTGTTTGTAGGCTCCGGCGCCGGTCTGCCCCGCTTTATGAACATCCCCGGCGAGAGCCTGAAGGGCGTGTACTCTGCCAACGAGTTCCTGACCCGCTCCAACCTGATGAAGGCTTATCTGCCCACCAGCAAGACCCCCATCCGCACCGGCAAGAAGGTTGCCGTTGTGGGCGGCGGCAACGTGGCTATGGACGCTGCCCGCAGCGCCCTGCGTCTGGGTGCCGAGAGCGTGTACATCGTCTACCGCCGCGGCATGGCTGAGCTGCCCGCCCGTAAGGAAGAGGTGGAGCACGCCGAGGAAGAGGGCATCATCTTCAAGACCCTGTGCAACCCCGTTGCCATCCACCCGGACGAGGACGGCTTTGTGCACTCCATGACCTGCATTGAGATGGAGTTGGGTGAGCCGGATGCTTCCGGCCGCCGCCGTCCCATTGAAAAGCAGGGCAGCGAGTTCGAGCTGGACGTGGATACCGTGATCATGAGCCTGGGCACCAGCCCCAACCCGCTGATCCGCTCCACCACCCCGGGCCTGGAGACCAACAAGCACGGCTGCATCGTGACCGAGGGCGACGAGGGCAAGACCAGCCGTGACGGCGTGTACGCCGGTGGTGACGCCGTGACCGGCGCTGCTACCGTCATCAAGGCCATGGGTGCCGGTAAGGCAGCTGCAAAGGCCATGGACGAGTACATCCGTAATAAATAACAAATAGCAATGAGGGCGCTGCACATTTACCGTGCAGCGCCCTTTTTCAGCGGAGATTTTGTTTTGAACAGAGTAGGCCCGGAAAGTCCGCAGACTTTCCGGGCCTACATTTTCACGGGATGGACACTGCCGAAAACGGCATCTGTTTTAATGTACGCCAGCCAGCTCCTTTACGGGGCGGCCGGTGCGGGTCATCTCGATCTTGCGGGACTTATCGTAACAGTAGCGGATGATGGCCTGCCGCCGCACAATGCCGATAAAGCTGCCCCGGTCATCTACCACCGGGACGAAGTTCTGGTTCATGGCGGCTTCCACCAGCTCATCCATGCTGGTGGTCACCGTGACAGCCTTGTAGTCCCGCTTATGCGCAAACTCTGAGATGGGAACGTCCTCGGCGGCCTCCAGATCCAGACCATGGTATTTTTTCAGTCCCCACAGGATATCGCCCTCGGTCAGGGTGCCCACATATTCACCCTTGCGGTTCAGCACCGGAATGGAGGCGTAGCGGTTGTTTTCCCATTTTTCCAGCGTCTGCCGGAGGGTGAAATCATCGTAAACGTACATCAGATCCTGCTTTGGGGAAAGAAAAAAGAGAATGTTCATGCCAACAGCTCCTATCGCATTTTTTGCAGGCAATACCTGTTGGAAGGGTCCGCCTGCGCTATGTAATGTGCCGTGCGTCCGGCGTTTTCCGGAAGGTATCATAGAAAAAGGGGTCTGGCGTCCCCTTTCCCTCTCTATTTCTATTTTAGCACTTTTCCATAGATAAAGAAAGCAGAACAAGGAAGCTTTTATATTTTATTCACAGATTGTTTTTCTTTATTTGTCATACTTTCCGTTTTGATGGGCACCGCACAGCCTACCTTTAGCATACCACGCCCGCTGCGCAAAGCGGCACGAGAGCTGTCGAGGGCAGTTCTCTCTTTTTTCTTTACAAAAACCATGCAAAAAGAGGGCAAAAAGCAGTAAATCCAACAATTTGAACTGTACAACCACGGTGCAAAGTTGTATAATAGGGTGGGTGTTTATCTGAGGCAAGCTTTGCTTTGCGCAGCCAATGCCCCCGACCCTTGCGTGTATTTTTATGAAAAATAACATAAAGGAGCAGAGCGACTATGATCACTTCCCGTTTCCCGCTTGGGAATGTCAGCTTTACTGATGGGTATTTTTCCACCCTGGTGGGTGAAGCCACCAAACAGTGCTACGGCGTTGCTGCCATGGCTCCCCGTGATATGACTGACGCTGTGAAAAGCATGGTATACGGTTCCGATTACCCGGAAAAGGGTGTGCACGTGACCCAGCAGAATGGGCGTCTGGTCATCGAGCTGCACATTGCCGTCAGCTATGGTCTGAACATTTCCACCGCCGCCCGCAGCATCTCTCACCGCGTCAAGGACGAGGTGGAGCAGGCCACCGGGCTGAAGGTCGCCCGCGTGGTGGTGTCCGTGGATGATGTCATCGCCTGATTTGTCTGCAAACCCGAGCCGGGCTTTTCCGGCCAGCTACTAAGGAGTAAAAACAATGATTTCTGGTAAGATCCTGCGCGACGCCATCATTTCCGGCGCCAACAACATCAACAACCAGCGTTCCCGCGTGGACGAGCTGAACGTTTTCCCTGTGCCGGATGGCGACACCGGCACCAACATGGGCATGACGGTAGGCGCTGCCGTGCGTGAGCTGGAGGCTCTGGACGACAGCTGCACCGTAGGCGAGGCTGCCAAGACTGCCGCCTCTGCCATGCTGCGCGGTGCGCGCGGCAACTCCGGCGTTATCACCAGCCTGCTGTTCCGCGGCTTCTCCAAGGCTTTGGAGGGCAAAAAAGAGGCTGACGTTGCCGATATCGTGGCTGCCCTGCAGAAGGGCGTCGAGGGTGCCTACAAGGCCGTGATGAAGCCCACTGAGGGCACTATTCTGACCGTCGCACGCGTTGCCTCTGAGGAGGCTGCTGCCAGCAATGCCGCCGATGTGCCCGCCCTGTGGGACGTGGTGCTGACTGCTGGCCAGAAGGCACTGGAGGACACCCCCAATCTGCTGCCCGTGCTGAAGAAGGCTGGCGTTGTGGATGCAGGCGGTCAGGGCATTATGGTCATCTTTGAGGGCATGGGCAAGGTATTCCACGGCGAAGCCATTATTGCCGGCGGCGAGGCTGCCCCCAACAAGGCAAAGCTGTCCACTGAAAATGCCGGCAAGGGCGTGTTCACCGATGACCTGATGAAGGTGGAGGACATTACCAACGGCTACTGCACCCAGTTCCTTATCAACAAGAACGAGGGTGCCAGCGCCGCTAAGATGCGTGCCTTTGCAGAGTCCAACGGCGACAGCGTGGTCTGCATTGAGGATGACGATGTCATCAACCTGCACGTTCACACCGCCGATCCCGGCAAGATCCTGAGCGAGGCCATCAAGTACGGCTACCTGACCAACTTCAAGATCGAGAATATGCACGAGCAGTTCCTTGCCCGCCAGAAGCAGGGCAAGAGCCTTGAAAAGCAGGCCTCTGCCGAGAAGGCTCCCTCTCAGGCCAGTGAGTTCATCTACGCCGCCGTGGATCCCAGCCGCGACTACGGCTTTGTAGCTGTTGCCGCCGGTGAGGGCCTGAAGGCCGTGTTTACCGATCTGGCAGCAGACGCTGTGGTGTCCGGCGGCCAGACCATGAACCCCTCCACCGAGGACATTCTGGCAGCTATCCAGAGCGTGCCCGCCAAGACCGTGTTCGTGCTGCCCAACAACAAGAACATCATCATGGCTGCCGAGCAGGCACAGAAGCTGGCTGACCGTCAGGTGGTGGTGCTGCCCACCCGCACCGTGCCCATGGGCATTACCGCACTGCTGAACTTTGACCCCTCTGTGAACGCCGAGACCAACACCATCAACATGATGGCTGCTGCCGACAAGGTGTCCACCGGTCTGATCACCTACGCCGCCCGCGACAGCGAGTACGACGGCAAGCGCATCCGCAAGGGCGAGATCATGGCGCTGGAGAACGGCAAGATCGTTTCCACCTCCACCGATATCACCAAGGCCACCTACCGTCTGGCACGCAATATGTGCAAGAAGGATTCCAGCTTTGTCACCATCATTTCCGGCTGTGACGTGAGCGATGAGGATGCCGAAAAGGTTACCGAGATCGTAAAGGCAAAGTGCCCCAACCATGTGGAGGTAAGCCACATCCGCGGCGGCCAACCCGTTTACTACTATATGATCAGCGTGGAGTAAGCACTCCCCCCCTGTAAGGAGCATTCCAATGAAGAAGTGCAAACTGATTCACATCAATGACGGCAACCCCAGAGAGATCCGCAACTGCGACCGGTTGTTTATCGAGGACATTCCCCGCGTGGAGGATCTGCTGGACCATTGGCTCAATAAGGGCTGGGTGGTCAAACAGATGATGCCGCTGTACGAACCCAACCAGCTGGAAGAGGGTGCCATCGGCTTTTACCTCAGCGGGATTAACGTCTATCTGGAAAAGGAGTTTCCGGACGATTACACCGCAGAGGACGCCGAGAACGACTTTTATCAGGCCTATATCGACTCCGATGAGTACACCATCGACTGATTCCTATCGGCGATGGAACAACACCGCCAAATAAGCAATAAAAATCTCCGCGTCGGGCGCTGAACCAGACGCGGAGATTTTTTGCTTTGTCATGTTTTTAGAAGAAGCTCACCTGACTGCTCTCGGGCAGGTCGCCCAGTGCGCCCACCTGACGCAGACGGTCCAGAATGCTGCTGCCCACGCCGGAGGCCTGCTGCAGCTCTTCCACCGAGATATACTCCTCTCCGTGGATGGTCACACGCTCCAGAGCTTCGGCAGCGGCACCGCCGAGACCCTTCAGGGCGCTGAAGGGCAGACGCACCTTGTCGTCCTCCACCACATACTTGGAGCCGCGGCTCTTGCCCAGCTCGATGGGCAAAAACTCGTACCCACGGCTCAGCATCTCGTTGACCAGCTGCAGGCTGACCAGCACGTCCTCGTCCTTGGCGTTCTTTTCCTCCTTCAGGCGGCGCTTGACCGCCTCCATGTGGGCGCGCGCCACGGCTGCGCCGCCAATGGCAGCTTCGTAGTCGATATCATCGCCGCGCACGGTAAAGTACACCGCATAGAAGGCCTGCGGCTTGTAGATCTTGTACCACATCAAACGGATGGCGCTCATCAGGTAGGCCACAGCATGGGCCTTGGGGAACATATACTTGATCTTGCGGCAGCTTTCGATATACCAGTCCGGTACCTCATGCTCCCGCATGGCTTCCTCCCAGCCCGGCTGGAAGCCGCCCTTAGCCACCTTGCCCTTACGCACGGCCTCCATGATATCAAAGGCCATCTTGGGCTCCAGCCCCTTGCGCAGCAGGTACAGCATGATGCTGTCACGGCAGCCAATGACCTCTGCAATAGTGCAGGTTCCGCTGCGGATCAGCTCGTCCGCGTTGCCCGTCCACACGTCCGTGCCGTGGGACAGACCGGAGATCTGGATCAGCTCCGAGAAGTTCTTAGGCCGTGCCTCCACCAGCATTCCGCGCACGAAGTTCGTGCCCATTTCCGGGATGCCGAAGGTGCCGGTCTGGCTGTCGATCTGCTCCGGAGTCACACCAAGCGCCTCCGGGCTGGTCAGCAGGCTGTACACCTTGGGGTCGTTCATGGGGATACTGTCCACCGGGATGCCGGTGTATTCCTCAAAATACTTGTAGAAGGTTGGCATATCGTGGCCCAGCTCGTCCAGCTTGAGCAGGGTGTCGTGCAGGTACTTAAACTCGAAGTGGGTGGTCAGCAGACCGCCCGCCACGTCATCCGCCGGGTGCTGGATGGGACAGAAATCGTAGATCTCGTAGGTGTCCGGCACAACGACCATGCCGCCGGGGTGCTGGCCAGTGGTACGCTTGACACCGGTGCAGCCCAGCGTCAGGCGGTTTTCCTCGGCGTGGTTGACGGTGCGCTGGCGCTCGTCCAGATACTTTTTAACGTAGCCGTAGGCAGTTTTATCCTGAATACCGGACACCGTACCGGCCTTGAACACGTTGGCCTTGCCGAACAGCTCCTCGGTGTAGCGGTGCACGTTGGACTGGTACTCGCCGGAGAAGTTCAGGTCGATATCCGGTTCCTTATCGCCGTAGAAGCCCAGGAAGGTTTCGAAGGGGATGTCGTGGCCGTCCACCAGCATCCGGGTACCGCAATGGGGACAGTTTTTATCCGGCAGGTCAAAGCCGTCATCCACGCTGCCGTCGGTGATGAACTCGCTGTGCTTGCACTTGGGGCAGCGATAGTGGGGCGGCAGGCTGTTCACCTCCGAGATGCCGGAGAAGTGGGCCACGGCCGATGAGCCGACCGAACCACGGCTGCCCACCTGATAGCCGCCCGCATTGGAGTAGGCCACCAGCTTGACCGCAATGACGTACAGCACCGCGTAGCCGTGGCCACAGATGGAGTCCAGCTCTTTTTGCAGCCGCTTTTCCACGATCTCGGGCAAGGGGTCGCCGTAATCCCGCTTGGCGTGCTCCCATGTGGCATCGCGCAGCTGCTGCTCTGCGCCCTCAATGCTGGGCGGGTAGGTGCCCCGGGGGATGGCGCGCACATTGTTGTCGATCATGGCGGCGATCTTGCGGGGGTTCTTTACCACAACCTCGTAGGCCTTTTCCTTGGGCAGATAGTAAAACTGCGCCAGCATATCCTGCGTGGTGCGGAAGAACAGCGGCGGCTGGTTGTCGGCATCCTTAAAGCCGTTGCCCGCCTGCAATACAGCGCGGTAGATCGCATCCTCCGGCTCGGTAAAGTGCACGTCGCCGGTGGCGATGACCGGCTTGTGCAGCTCCTCGCCCAGCTTGATGACGGTGCGGTTGAACTCCTTGATCCGCTCCTCGCTGTCCACCTTGCCGTCCCGCACCATATAGGCGTTGTTGCCCAGCGGCTGGATCTCAAGGATATCATAGTAGGCGGCGATCTTTTTCAGTTCCTCGTAGCTGGTGCCGTCCACAATGGCGCGGTACAGCTCGCCTGCCTCACAGGCGCTGGTGAGCAGCAAGCCATCCCGGTACTTGTTCAGCAGGCTGCGGGGCACGCGGGGCTTTTTGAAGAAGTAGTTGACGTGCGCCTCGCTGACGATCTTATACAGGTTCTTCAGACCCATCTGGTTTTTGACCAGAATAATGAGGTGGTAATATTTCTTTTTCAGCACCTCGCGGTTGCCGCCAAGGCCGGTGTTGATCTCGCTGACCTTGGTCACCTCTTTTTCCGCAAGGTCGTTCAGCATCACGCAGAAGATGCGTCCCAGCGCAGCGGAGTCCTCGCAGGCGCGGTGCGCCTCGTAGGTAGGCAGCTCCAGATGCTTGTTGATGGTGCCCTGCTTATAGTTGTGCAGGCCCGGGTACATGGTCTGCGCCATGGTCAGGGTATCGATATAGGTAGGCTCCAGCTTGATGCCGCTGCGCTTGGCGGCTGCCCGCAGAAAGCGCATATCAAAGGCGTGGACGTTATGCCCCACCAAAATGCGGTCGCCCGCAAAGGCAAGGAAGGCTTCCAGCGCTTCCTTTTCACCGGGGGCATCCGCTACCATCTCGTTAGTGATGCCGGTCAGCTCGGTGATCTTGGGGGTGATAGGCTTGCCGGGCTTGACGAAGGTGTCAAACTCCTCCACCACCTCGCCGTTGCGGATGATGACCGCTCCGATCTCAGTAAGGTACTCCACCCCGGGGTCAAGGCCGGTGGTCTCGGTATCGAACACGCAGAACTCGCCGTTCAGCGGCTGATCCTTTACGCCATAGACGCAGGGCACCATGTCATCCACAAAATAGGCCTCGCAGCCGTAGATGAGCTTGAAATCCGGGTCCTTCTTGTGGATATCATCGGCTGCCAGCATCGCTTCCGGGTAGCCCTGACACACACCATGGTCGGTGATGGCAATGGCGGGGTGTCCCATGCGGTGCGCCAGCTTGACGATGCCGCCGGGGTCGCAGAAGCCGTCCATGCTGGAAAGCTTGGTGTGCAGATGCAGCTCCACCCGCTTTTCCGGGGCGGTATCCTCCCGCTTTTTGCGCTCCACGATCAGCACATCGTAGGGATACACGATGTAATCGTGCTCGTATTTATCGTAGGAGCAGTCGCCCCGCACGATGACCGTGCTGCCCTTGCCGATGCTCTCCCACTTGGAGCAGTCCTCCCCTTCCTGTGCGCGGACCTTCAGATTGATCGAGCCGGTATAGTCGGTGATGGATACGGTGTAGATCTTGCGGTAGTTGCCCTTGACCTCGGTAAAGAACACATCGCCCCAGATCATGCACTTGCCGCCCTCGCCGCCAAGATCCTTGAGGGGCGTGAGATTTTTGGGGGTGAACATTTTGCCGTGGAAGATGGTGACCGGCTTGTCGGTAAGGTTGAGCCCCTCCACCTTGATGGACGGTGCGGTGTTCTTTTTCTCGAATTTGACCACCGGCGGTGCGATCTTGCGTTCCAGCTTTTCCTCCATTTGCTGCTGCTCGGCCGCAGTCACTGCGCTTTGCAGCGTCACCTTGGGGGTAACGCCGGTATGCTCGGCAATGCGCTTTGCAAGCAGCTCCTCAAAGCCCATCTCCTGCAAAAACTTTGTGCCGTGGCACACCCCCACCGTGATATTCTGCCCGGTGATGGAAATGCTGCACCTGTCCAGAAAGCCGTTGATGGGCACGCCGTCCCGCTTCATATCCTCCAGCAGGGTGCGCAGGGCGTGCTCGTCCAGCATGGCATAGCCGAACAGGTTTTTGATCTTCAGCTCAAAGCCCTCGTAGTCCGGCTGCAGGGAAGCCAGCAGCCTGGCGCAGAGGTTCTGATCCAGTGGGGCGGCGCTACGCAGGGTAAACTCGACCTGCCGGTCCTGCCGCAGCATCCGGGCGTGCTCCACGATCACCTGCCCGAAGCAGGCCGCAAAATCCGGGTCCGCCATAAACTGCGGCCACAGCTGGGAAACAAGTGGTTTCACAGATGGTACTCCTTTTTGGTGGGTTCTTTACAGCACAAACTGCCGCACCCGTTTTTGCGGGTGTGGCAGCTGGGAAAAGAATGCTTACAATTTATAGATCTCGTCCATGAACTGATCCAGAATGTTATCGCCGGTCAGCTTTTTGATGGGCTTGCCGTGGATGAACAGCACAGCCTCGCCCTTGCCGCCCGCAATGCCGATATCGGCTTCGCGCGCCTCGCCGGGGCCGTTGACAACGCAGCCCATCACGGCCACCTTGATGGACTTTTTGTAGCCCTGCAGCCGCTTTTCCACCTCGTTGGCGATCTCGGTGCAGGGGTACTGGGTGCGCCCGCAGGTTGGGCAGGTGATGACCTCCGGCCCGGTAACCGGGAAGCCCACGGCGCGCAGGATGTTGAAGCCTGCTTCCACCTCTTTTTCCGGCTCGGCAGCCAGCGACACGCGAATGGTATCCCCGATGCCCTCCAGCAGCATCCCGCCGATGCCCATGCCGCTTTTCAGCAGACCCATCTGGTAGGTACCGGCCTCGGTGACGCCCACATGGAGCGGGTAATCGGTAACTGCGCTGAGCTGGCGGTAGGCCTCCATCATGCGGGGCACGTTGGAGTTTTTGATGGAGATGACGATATTATTGAAATCGAACTTTTCCAGCAGACGCACATGGTACAAAGCGCTTTCCACCATGGCTTCCGGGGTAGGTGCGCCGTAGCGGGCCAGAATGTGCTTTTCCAGACTGCCGCCGTTGACGCCGATGCGGATGGGGATGTTCTTCTGCTGGCAGGCATCCACCACTGCCTTTACCCGGTCGTCGTCGCCGATGTTGCCCGGGTTGATGCGGATCTTATCTACCCCCACGTCCACGCAGGCCAGCGCAGCCTTATAGTCAAAGTGGATATCCGCCACGATGGGGATGTTCACCGCGTTCTTGACGGCCTCGATGCACTTGGCATCCGCCGGGCTGGGGCAGGTCACCCGCAAGATCTGGCAGCCTGCGGCCTCGCACCGCTTGGCCTGCGCCACATTGCCCTCGATGTCCTCCACCGGCACATTGAGCATGGTCTGCACCGCAATGGGGTTGCTGCCGCCGATGGTCACATTGCCGATCTTCACTTCGCGTTTTTTCTGCCGCATAAGGGTTCCCCTTTCTTATACTGTCCCGGTGATGAGCCGGAGAATATCGTTATAGGTTGCAAAGAGCATCAGCCCGAACAGCAGCCCGAAGGTTGCAAGGGTGAGCACGCTTTGCAGCTTTTCCGGCACAGCATGGCCGGTGACGCCTTCAATGACCAAAAATACCACCTTGCCGCCGTCCAGCGCCGGGAAGGGCAGCAGGTTCAGGATGCCAAGGTTGACGGTAATGAGTGCCAGCAGCTCCAGCAGGTCCTGCCAGCCGTAGCTGGCGGCCTGCCCGATGGCCGACACGATGCCCACCGGACCGGAAAGGTTGTTGATGCTCTCCCGCCCGCGCACCAAGTCCACAAGAGAGGTGAACACGATGCGTCCATAGTACAGCACGCTGTTGCCCGCCTCCCGCAGCACGTTGCCGGGGGTCTTTTCCAGCCCGTAGACGGAAAAGCCGATGCTCATGTGGGTCTCGCCGCTATCGTCCTGCCATGTGTCGAACTGTACCCCCGGCAGTTGCACCTTTTGGCCGTCCCGCAGCACGGTGAAATCCGCGCTGTAGGACTGGGTGCGCACCAGCTCGTACAGGATATCATTGGCCACAAAGCAGCGGCGGCCGTTCACCGCCAGAACCTTGTCCCTCGCCTGCAGGCCGGTCTGCCCGCAGAGGGCGCCGTCCTGAATGGCGTAGATGGTCTTGCTGGTGATGGGCTCGTTCTGGGCGGCGATGAGGATCACCAGCACCACAAAGCCCAGCACAAAATTCATGACCGCACCGGCCACCATGACCAGCACCCGCTGCCACACCGGCGCCTCGTTCAGGGGGATGCCGGTGGGCTGCACAGGTGCTTCGGTTTCCGGGGCGGGCTGCTCCTGCGCAGTGCGGTTGGCTTCCGCCTGTTGGCTTTCGGGGCTTTCCTCCCCTTCCAGCGCTACAAAGCCGCCCACAGGCAGGGCACGCAGGCTATACTGGGTGCCTTTATGGTTCTTTTTCCAGAGCACCGGACCCATGCCGATGGAAAACTCGTTGACCTGAATGCCGCAGAGTTTTGCCACTGCAAAATGCCCAAACTCGTGGATGGCGATCACCGCACTGAACACAAGCAGCGCGGCAAGGATGGTGATAATCAATGACATTCGTTCTCCTATAGCGTCCCGGAGCCGTTACAAAAACAGTGCCGGGGCGTATATTGCTGATAAAGCGTTACAGGTGTGCCCGCACGAATGCACGCGCCATGCGGTCGCACTCGTACACGTCTGCCAGCGTATAGTCGCCGCCAAAGCTGTCGCTGTCCACAACAGCCTCCACCAAGCGGCCGATATCCAAAAAGCCGATTTTATCCTCAAGGAACAGCTTAACAGCTTCCTCGTTGGCACCGTTGGCGGCGCAGGGGCCAAGACCGCCCTTGCGGATAGCCTTTTTGCAGGCGGCAAGGCAGCGGAAGGTCTCTTCGTCAGCCACATCAAAGGTGAGCAGCTTCAGGGTGGTAAAGTCCAGCTCCGGCACTACGCCCGGCACACGCTTGGGGTAGGTCAGGGCGTACTGGATGGGGATGCGCATATCCGGCACACCCAGCTGGGCGATGATCGAATTATCGCTGAACTGCACCGCAGAGTGGACGATGCTCTGGCGCTGCACCACGATCTGAATTTTTTCCGGCGGCAGACCAAAGAGCCATACAGCCTCGATGAGCTCCAGACCCTTGTTCATCAGAGTGGCAGAGTCGATGGTGATCTTTGCGCCCATATTCCAGTTGGGGTGCTTGAGGGCGTCTGCCCGGGTCTTGCCGCGCAGCTGCTCGGTGGTCATGCCAAAGAAGGGGCCGCCGGAGGCCGTGAGCAGAATTTTGGTCAGGCTGGGGGCGCTCTCCTTATCCTGCAGGCACTGGAAGATGGCGGAGTGCTCGCTGTCCACGGGAAGCAGCTGCACGCCGTGCTTTTCCACAGCCTGCGTGACCAGATGACCGCCGGTGACAAGGCTCTCCTTGTTGGCAAGTGCCAAGTCATGGCCGCTCTCAATGGCGCACAGGCTGGCGCCAAGGCCGGCAATGCCCACCACACTGTTCAGCACCACATCCGGGCCGTCCAGCGCAGCCAGCTCCTTCAGCCCCTCCGGGCCGGTGAGCAGCTTGGGCGCGTTTGCCCGGCCAGCCAGCGCAGCGTCCAGCCTTGCGGCGGCGTTCGGGTCGGTCATGCAGACGTATTTCGGGTGGAACTCCTCGATCTGCTGCAGAATCTTTTCCACATGGCTGTGGGCAGAAAGGCCGTAGACCTCGTACCCTTGGGCGCGGATAACGTCCAGACTCTGGGTACCGATGGAGCCGGTAGAGCCCAGCAGCGTAATTTTTTTAGACATAACAGCTTCCTCCCCTGTATCAGGCGTAGAACACGGCGGTGATGACCATCGTCACGAAGGGCGCGATGAACATCACGCTGTCGAAGCGATCCAGAATGCCGCCGTGACCCGGGAAAATGGTGCCGTAGTCCTTGATGCCGCACTGACGCTTGACCACGCTGGCAAACAGGTCGCCGTAGATGCCCAGCACAGCGGCGATGCAGCCAAGCAGCGCAATGATCACATACATGGAAACGCCGATATTAGAGCGGGTAAAGGCCTCCATGCGGTTTGCCGCTATGGAGTAAATAAGGGTGGCGACCACACCGAACACCATGGTGCCCAGCACGCCGCCGATGGCACCCTCCACCGTCTTTTTGGGGCTGACCACCGGGCACAGCTTATGCTTGCCGAAGGCGCGGCCTGCAAAGTAGGCGCAGGTATCGCCGCCCCATGCAAAGCAGAGGATGAGCAGAATAAAGAAAACCGCATCATAGCCGAATTTTTCCACCGGCAGGCGCTCCTTGAGCAGGATGAAGGAGTAAAAACAGAAGATCACGATGCCCGAAAACACCAAAAGACCGCTGGCCTTCTGGTAGCTGATGGTGCCGTTGCGCACCACCAGATAGATGGCAAAAAAGGTGACCAGCACAAAGGACACTGGCATGACCAGCTTGCGCATGGCGCTGTAACTGGAAAGCATGACCAGCAATGTGTAGGGTACCAGCACTGCGTACATGAGCCAGTCCTTTTTTTCAAAGCCGAGGGCGCTGTAAATTTCGTGGATGGCGATCAGGGTGATGGCTGCGATCACCAGATTGAATACCATAGTGTTGAAGGTAAACATCACGCCAATGAGCACCAGAATGCCCACGATCGCAGTAATAATGCGTGTTTTCATAGGTTTGATCTCCTTTGTTCTTCCGGCAGCTGCCCTTTGCGGGGTAAGCGCTCCGACCCGAGGAAGTACCGGGTCTGCCGGGTCTGCACCATAGATGCAGGGTTTGCAATACAGACGGATCGCCGCTCAGATGCCGCCGAACCTGCGGCTGCGGTGGTTGAACTCCTCAATAGCGGTATCCAGATCGGCACGGGTAAAGTCCGGCCAGAGCACATCCATCTCCACCAGCTCTGCGTAGGCGGCCTGCCAGAGCATGAAGTTGGACAGCCGCTTTTCTCCGCTGGGACGCAGAATAAAGTCCGGGTCCTTCTGTCCGGCGGTGTACATGGCATCGCTCATCATCTGCTCGTTGATGTCCTCAGGGCGAATTTCGCCCGCCGCAGCCTTTGCGGCCAGCTGCTGCGCTGCCCGCACGATCTCCGGACGGCCGCCGTAGTTGATGGCGATGTTCAGGGTCATGCCGGTCTTGCAGGCAGAGTCGCCCTCCAGCTCGTTCATCATCTTTTGCAGCTTGGGATCCAGTGCGGTGCGGTCGCCTAAGAACTTGATGCGGATATTGCGGTTCTTGTAATCAAAGCCCTCGATGAGGTACTGGGCGAACAGCTTCATGATGGCACCCACCTCTTCCAGCGGGCGCTTCCAGTTCTCGGTGGAGAAGGCGTAGAAATACACCGATGCTACGCCAAGTTCATCGCAGTAGTTGGCAATATCCTTGAACACCTCCGCACCCTTTTTGTGTCCTGCGGTGCGGGGCAGGCCGCGGTTTTTCGCCCAGCGGCCATTGCCGTCCATGATGATGCCGATGGAAAGCCCCTCGGCAAATTCTTTGGGGTGTGCCATTTATACCTCCCGGCAGCAGGGCTGCCCTGCAAAAAGTGCCGCGCACCTTTCACCAGCGCACGGCACCTCCCAGTTGTTATTGTGTGCTGCGGATCAGACGGCCATGATCTCCTTCTGCTTTTCTTCCACGGCAGCATCAATGTTCTTGATATACTTATCGGTCAGCTTCTGGACATCCTCTTCCATGGTCTTCTGGGTGTCCTCGGTCAGCTCGCCGGCCTTCTTCATAGCCTTGGCCTTATCCATGGCGTCGCGGCGCACGTTGCGCACAGCCACCTTGGCGTCCTCGCCCAGCTTGGAGACCTCCTTGGCCAGCTGCTTGCGGCGCTCCTCGTTGGGTGCGGGGAAGTTCAGGCGGATGGTAACGCCGTCATCAATGGGGTTGATGCCCACATCGCTGGCCATGATCGCCTTGCTGATGGGACGCAGCAGGGTGCGGTCCCAAGGGGTGATGGTAAGGGTGCGTGCCTCAGAGACGGCCACAGCGGCCACCTGCTGGATGGGCGTGGGTGCACCGTAGTAATCCACAAGCACCTTATCCAGCACGGCGGGGTTTGCACGGCCTGCGCGCACAGCGGCCAGCTCGCGGCTCAGGTGCTCCACAGAACTCTTCATCTTATCTTCGAAAACCTTGGTGTTGCTGCTCATTGTCGTTGTTCTCCTGTTTCTTTATTCTATTGATCCATGCAGGCAGCGCACTGCGCCGCTGCTGCTCTATCCAATCGTATGCAGTTGCACCGGGGTGCTATGCTCAGCCCTCGTAAACCAGCGTGCCCACGTTCTCGCCCTGCACAGCCCGTGCGATGTTATCCGGGTCGGCCAGGTCAAACACCAGAATGGGCAGCTTGTTGTCGCGGCACAGAGTAGCTGCGGTGCCGTCCATAACGGCCAGCTGATCCTCCAGCACCTTGGTAAAGGTAAGGGTATCGTACTTTTTGGCATCCGGGTACTTGTGGGGGTCCTTATCGTAAACGCCGTCCACCATAGTTGCCTTGAACATCACATCGGCGCTCACCTCCACGGCGCGCAGGGCGGTAGCCGTATCGGTAGAGAAGAAGGGGTTGCCGGTGCCGCCGCCGAACACAGCGATCTTACCCTCGTCCATGGCGCGCAGAGCGTCCTTGCGGGTAAAGGCAGGGGCCACCTGCGGCATGGTGATCGAGGTGAACACCTCGGTGGGCACGCCCAACTGCTCCAGCTTATCAGAGACAGCCAGTGCGTTCATCACAGTAGCCAGCATACCGATCTTATCGGCCAGCGTGCGCTCCATTTTACCGCTGGAGCGGCCGCGCCAGAAGTTGCCGCCGCCCACAACGATGCCGATCTGCACGCCCAGCTCGTGTGCCTTTTTTACGCCGCCGCAAATGGCGTCCATGGTGGGCTCGTCAAAGCCCATGCCCTTTTCGCCGCCCAGCGCCTCGCCGCTGATCTTTAAAAGGATACGCTTATATTTCAATGCCATAATCCAAACACCACCTGTTTTATCTTTCGCCGGACAGCCCCGGCAGTTTTGCTATACTCTATTTTACAATAAATTCGCCGCAATGTAAACAGTCAAACGCGCCGTTCTTCGCAAAGCTTTTGTGAACAGATGCGCAGCGCCCGCAACGCCTGCTTTTGCTCCGGGGCGATGCGGCGGCTTTCTACTGCTTTCTGGATGGTCTTGTTGTGCGTCCACACGTCCAGCCGCTTTTCGGTCAGCCACGGCAGCGCCGCTGCTGGCTGCTTTGCCAGTGCAGTGGCAAAATACCATGCCCGCATCATATTGACATAGTATTCCCTGCTGTGCACCGCCGCCACCCAAGCCAGATATTCCGATCTAAAGGCATCATCCAGATAATACCGCATCAGCATCCCGATCCCGTAGCGCACGGTATACACTTGGTCAGAGCCCAGCCAGCGCCGGATGGCGGACAGCAGCTCCGGCTTATGCTGCGCGAACACCTTGGGGCTGAAGCTGTCGCAGACTGCCCAGTTATCCACATAGGGTAAAAACCGCTCGGCAGCCGCCAGCGCTGCGCCATAGTCCCGGACAGGCTCCAGCAGAAAGGCGTGGAGAGCGTTTTCTTCATAATAAAAATGCGGCAGGCATTGCACAAACGCCTCCGCTTCCGGGGTGTCTGCCAGCTGCTTTGCCAGCCTGCGCAGCAGCGGCACCCGCACCCCGATCACCGTTTCCGGCGGCAGGGTGGGCATCAGGCGGCTGTAAAAGACCTGATATTCCTTATCCTGCAGCGCAAGCAGCTGCGCACGGATCGCATCCACTTCCGGCATTTCGTCACTTCCCTTCTGCACCATTGTACCAGATGGGAGGGAAAATGCAAAGAGAAAAGGCTCCACCTTTTTCAGATGAAGCCTCACGTTATCCCATGCTTTTTACAATTGTATGTTCATCCCTGTTTTTATTGGCTGTTACCCCACCCTCTGCCGCTTATCCAGCCGCATTTTATCGGCAATCATTGCGATGAACTCGCTGTTCGTAGGCTTGCCCCGCAGGTTATGGATGGTATAGCCGAAATAGCTGTTGAGGGTATCCACGTCTCCCCTGTCCCATGCAACCTCGATGGCGTGGCGGATGGCGCGCTCCACGCGACTGGCGGTGGTGCCGTTTTTCTTGGCAATTTCCGGGTACAGACGCTTAGTCACGGCGTTGATGTACTCCGGCTCGTTCATGGTGAGCAGGATGGCATCCCGCAGGAACTGATATACAATAGGTAGGCAATAAATTCAGTCAAAAATCTCTGTATTTATCGGTGCGCGTGCAAATGATTTATTGTGTTACCAGTATACGACTTCTACACTCAAATTGCAACATTTTCCGGGGGCAAAAATAAAAGACCCTGTAATTTTCATGGCAGCCCTAGAGGACCAGCGTAAATATCACAGGGTCTTTCTTCATCTTACCGGCCACTCCAATCTAAAACAGACCTATCGGGTCAACGATGAGTGTCAGATGAAACTTATTCAGGAAAAACCAGAAAAACATTCAGTTTGGATTCATGTGCTTGTCCATTTTCTGGTTTTACCTATCTTGTATAAATACGTCATAAACTTTTAACATCCCGTTAATTGAATCCATTTTTATCACGTGATACACTATTTCCGAAAAGAGATAAAGAAAAGACAAACGAAAAATCTTTATAGCGAACGGAGGTGAATCAAATGGAACCTATTTCTAAGGCTCTCCTGCTCTTTGCTGACAATATGGAGCAGGTTATGTCCGAAGTTATGACGTATGAGCAGCTGCGTGAAGCTATGCTTACCGGCTTTGCAGCATACGAAAAATAATTAGGATGTAACTTTCACACGGTCTTTGGAACTAGCACTTCCAGAGGCCGTTTTTATTTGCCGTTCAGCTTCCGCTGGCGCTCGTATTCCACATCGGCAGCCAGAGCCTCCTGTGTGAACGAGTTGTTCTTCCACCAGGCCACGAGAGAAGCCACGGTCGTGATGCCGACACTTACCAACTGCTCCAGCTGAGCACTTTCGATAGGAAGAACCGGCTTGCCCAGAGCAGAGAGCACCTGGTTGGTCAGGGCCAGCAGCAGAACAGCAGTTCGTGCGATGGTGCCAGCCGAGATGCTGCGGTTCGTTACAATATGCGCATTCATATGTTAGTCCTCCTTGATCGGCAGACCCTTGGCGCGGGTGTACAGCTCTGTGCCAGTCCCGTTTCCGCCAAGAGCATGATAACTACTATAAAGGTATTCGAGATTTTTTAATGCCGCCGTGTCAATGTACCCCTCTTTGAGGAAGAAGGTGCACATTTGATACAGTCGGTCATGCATGATAGCGAGCAGACCGTCCTTGATGTTTTTGTACTCGGTCATCTTTTTGATAAGATAGCCCCAGCCAAAACTAAGCAATCCGATTGCCCACTCCATCCAGTGAGCGCTGATGAAGGAAAGAATACTCTGCATTGGTGCTCACCCCCTCCATCGGCTCTTTTCTTTGCGCACATCCACGTGCACCCAGCCGTTCGCTCTGCCAAGGCCGGGAGGATAGATGCCCACACCTCCCCTGCCTGCAAGCAACTTGTCCGCATAGGCATAGACCTGCTCCACGCTGATGCCCTGCACCTGAATGTCCGCCGCCTTGCCATAGAGGTGCTGGCTGTACTTGGCGGCATTCTTCTGTTTAGCGTTCCAGCTTGCCGTGCGGAATGCACTCGTGATGGTCACAGGCTTGTTGAAGTGGGTACGAATCTTCTCCAGAATCTCCACAAGCTCTGTATCCACGAAAATCGGGTCAGAGCCGTCTCGACAATAAAACTCCCGGACTTTGAAGTGTTCCGAGAGCTTCAGGTTGCCGTTCTTCAGAAGAGAATATGCTTCGATGCTCATACGCCCTCCTTATTCCTCGGAGGTCACATCTGCTTCCTCGCTTGCAGCCTCAGCGTTACCCTCGGTCTCTGCCGCAACAGGAACCTGAGGAGCCTCAGTAACCGGCGCAGCTGCCACGACCACTTCTTCCTCTTTCTGTACAGGATAGCTTTCGCCGGTGATCTCTTCGTACTCGTACTCCGTGATCCAGCCCTGTTTCACGGCATTCACGACCTGCCGCTTCTTCCACATATGGTACTTGTAGTAGGAACGCACATCATCGAACTTCTTGCTGTGATTTGCCATTTTGAATTCCTCCTTACAGCTCGGGATCAACCATCATGCTCAGATAGTCCAGCTGTGCCTTCAGAGCCATCTGCTCCAGTTCCTCTGCCGGAATATCCCGCAGGATGAACCACCACTCTTCGCCCATCTTGCTGATCTGCACCAGCTCCATGTTCTCATGCTTCTCGATGGTGTCGCCGCCTTCGATGGTCACCTCTGCCAGATTGTCCTCGAACATCTCCTCGGTGACTTCGGTGGTACTGATGAAGTTGTTACCGTTCAGCTTCAGGCCGCTGAGGGATGTGCCATCAGCCAACGTAACCTTCCATGCCCTTTCTTCCATGTTACACTCCTTCCGAACAGCTTTACATACAGGCTGTTCATGTCGTAGATTTGGTCGCGGCTCATATACTTGTAGTTCCCACTGAGCCAGGAGCGAAAGTACCCATCAATTTCTTCCATGGTTACGATTCCTTTGTCCAGCAGGCGCTTATAAGCCTTTAATTTACGGCGTTCTCTTGTGATTGCTTTTGGGTGAATTCTTCGTACAACCACTCCATTTTGAAGCAACGTGTACTTCATCTGAAGGTAACGGTACTCGCCAGAAAGCTTGCAGATGTGCGTCTTTTTCTCATTGAGAATCAGCCCGTACTCTGCCGCGATTGCCTTGACACCCTCTAAAACCTTCAGAAGCACTTCTTTGCTCCGATGGATGATATGCATATCGTCAGAATAGCGGCCTTGATGCTTCATGCCGCAGACGATTTTGCAATAATTGTCGATTCGGTAAGGAAATGTGATACCAATGTTTTGCGCCAGCTGGTTGCCAATATCGGCTCCCTTTGCCAGCATCTTTTCACCGGTCAAAAGCTCTTTCGGCACGCCCATGTTCATAAATGGATCAACTTTGCCATTCATCATGGCTTCAATGTCCTCGTCCGAGAATCGGCTGACATCCATCTCGAACGTCTTGAAAATCTCATCCATCAAGTCCTCAGTGATAAGCCGAAGTTCATCACTCAGCCCACTCTTTTCGAGTAGCTCGTGAAGCACCGCCTTACACGGTTCATGCTGAATGTTCGCATAGTACCCGCTGAAGTCGATAAAGAGCACATACCCTTCATTCGTGCCTTCTTCGCGGTAGTAGTTACGCAGGTCATTTTCAAAACGTCTTCGATGAAATGCTACACCTTTCCCCTTCTGGGATGCCGAATTGTCATACTGTAGAAACTTTTGTAGATATGGAGTCAGCACCTCGTCACAAATTACATGATTCACTGCCTTGTCAGGGGTCACGATGCTGGAAATGAGGCGTTCCTTTCCTCGCTCACGATATCGGAACTTCATACTCCCTTTCGGATGGTAGGTTCCATTTTGAAGTGCCTTCTGTAATTTTGCTGTGATGAGAAGCTGATTCAACTTATAAAGTTTCGAAGCATACTTAAACTGGGAGCCATTCATTGCGCGGTCTCCCGCATCATAGAGAACGTTTGCGTCGTAATAAGGATTCATTTTGCCTCATAAACTGCGCTGTAAGTTCGTCGGTCGTAACCGGAACCGTCACAGTTATCATTCATCGGGGGATCATCTCCCGAACGGATAGCCTTTCCTTTCCCATTGCCGTGCAGGGAATCCTGCCCATAATGCACGGATGTGAAATCGGGACGAACGCCATTCTCATTCGAAGCGTTGTTGTAGTTCGCATTACCGTTGTTGTTCACATTCGCGAAGTACGTAGACGAAACTTTTCAAAGGCTACCCGATTGTTGTTATTCGGACTTTGCGGCTGCCTGAATGTGCGGTAGGAAACGCCCGTTATCAGATTGCCGCAATTTTTTAATGAGGTTGAAGTCTTTCTCAAGCTTCAATACAATGCGCGTGTATTTGTTTTTGTCAGCAGGCAGAACTTTTGCAATATAGTTCAGTTCGTCCTGGAGCACATTGCAACATTCCAGCGCTTTGTCCAGTTGCAGTCTGCGCTCCTCAAATTCACTCATATAGACAGGACTGATCGTATTGGCTGCCCGAAGGTGTGCCGATATTCCGCGAGAAAGCCTCAGAACCTCGTCCCGCTCTTTCTCAATAAACCACATACTAAAGTCCTGATTAGTCTCCCGAAGTTGAGCTGCAGCTCGTTCCCGCAGCGCATCGTCCTGAATATAATCCGTGACTTTACGGATGTGCTGTTCCAGCCGTTTTTCGCTGTACCCAAAAGTCAGCATCAGCTCCGTTGTAATTTCAGAGCGAATGTTCTGGGCCAGCGCCAAAGCATCCAATGTGGTCGCTTTTCTCCTACTTTTAGGAATATTAGACACGCAAAAATCCTTCTTTCAAACAAAAAATAACGGCGGCACAAGGCCGCCTGATGGTTGATCAGCCGATGACGAAAGCGGGACGAACGCCAAGCCCATGCGAAGCGTTGCCGTAGTACGCATTACCGTCGATGCCCACATACGCGAAGGACGCAGACGAAACTACATCTCGCAGCCAGAACCACTGGCGGTTCGAGATCAGATGCGGTGCAAGCTGGAACAGAGGCAGCTGGCTCTTCTCCACAGTATAGTTCGTGGGAATCGTGCTGCCGTCGCAGCCAGGAGCAAAGATATGGCTGCCGTAGACCATGTTCTCGTTCATCAGCTCCACATCGCTATCGAACCATGCGCCGCCAGAAGGCTTACCGTTAGTCACAGCATTGGTCAGGAAGACACGATGGGTCAGCACATGGTCTGCACCAAACACTGCAACCGCCTTTTCCTTGGCCTGTGCCAGACCTTCCAGACGCATCAGGCTGTTGACATAGCCGCCCGCGGTCGTATTGGTTGCGTTCATGTTGTGGGTGTACAACTGGGTGTCCGGTACGATGACCGCATGGTGACGATCGAAACTGGTGTCACCACACTTCAGGTAGTAGTCAAGCGCACCGATACGATAGTTCACACCGCCATTGGCCCAGTAGTCACCCACGTACAGGTCGTCAAAGATACCCGCCTTGATGGCTGCCAGCTGCGCCTCCGTGGGAGCAGAGCCCAGGTTCTTACCGCGGAAGATGCCGTTGTGTGCAGCAGCGGAAGCAGTCAGAACAGCCTCCAGACCAGTAGCCGCCTTTTCGGTTGCTGCCTGAGCCTTGCGTGCTGCATCTGCACTTGCCTGCGTTGCGGCAATCAACTGCTCCCATGTGGTGCTACCCTCATCGGGAAGGTCTGCCATTTCGGTGCCGCTGTTCTCGCCAACGGTGTAAGGAACATCTGCGCTGGTGACGATTACGCCATCACGAATGCCCTGGAATGTCACCTTGCCCTCGCCGGAGATTGCGGTCACGATGGCCGGGACGTTTGCCACGTTGTTGGCGAACAGAGTTGCCGGAGGCGTGATCTCCTTGTTCGGGGTGTGCCAGTAGGCGCTGATGGTCAGATTTGCCCATTCGTCACGAGGCGAGATGCGCAGAGCATAGACGCTCTTGTTACCCTCATAGCCCATGTTCAGGGTGCTGCTGCCATCTGCCAGCTGTGCCTGACCATTCTTAGAAAGGATCAGATTCAGTTCAGTCATTGATAAGTTACCTCCTCTTCTTCGGTCTTATCTTCGGTTGTGGTCGGTTGCGGAGAATAAACAAATTCTCCATTTTGAATTTTATACTGCAGGATGATGCCCCGGCCATCCGGGATCTCATCCGTATACAGCAATCCATCAGGTGGGTGCTCACGGTCCACTGGGAAAGAATCGCTTACCTTTCCAATACTGGTAATTGTGCCATCCGCTTTATACGTTGTAGCGTACATAGCACCACCCCCTTAAAGAAATCCATAAATAACGACTGGCACACAGCACTGATTGTGAGCATCGAACTTTGCGCCGTATGTCACATCAGTCCACGGCCATATCCACTTGTCCAGCTTTTTGGTTTCATAGTAACCGCCCGGTCCAAAGGTGATTCCGTTTTTACTGGCAGTTACCTTACGTGCACGAGATTTATCCCATACATAGGAACAACGTGCTTCCTTTCCATTCAGCACTACGATTGTGTACTGAATCAGACCACCATCTGTCGAAGCGCTATCAAATGGGCTTGTGTAATATTCCTGACAGCCGATTGCAATTGCCGCATAGGATGCCAGACGCCCATCCGAACAGATAACCGTCCCTGATGCCATACCGGATGTGGGATCAGCATTTTCCCAAAGGGGCACTAGATTACGGATGCCGTTGAAAACCAGTCCTTCGTCAGTCATGGTTACGTTGCTGTTTCCGTTGGGGCCAACCTGAACCCCACCTGCACCATCTTTGATGTAATCTGTAGCTGTTTTTCCGGCTTCAATGGCTTTGGTGTCGTCGGTATATTTCGATGCTCTCACCCAGTCACTTGCTACATAACTGCTTCCGCTTTCACGGTCATGCTGGCAGCACAAAATATCACCGCTATCGCCTTGTACCCAAAGGTCGCCAACCTCATACGGAGGATACGGCTGGGTGCTGAAGCAACGCACTTTTCCGTCAGCAGTGGACTGTGCCCGTGAGGCATTCGTCAAAGCCTGCTGGACTTGCTTGTCTTCGATGACATCCCAATAGTAGCCCTCACTATTCTCTGTCCAGCGGTATCCAATACCCGTTGACTTGTCATAATACAGGTCACCGATGTGAGCATGCTTCGCTTCAGGTGTTGTCCACTCAACAGCTGGATAGTTTTCTGCTGTAGGAACACCGGGATAGAACCAGGAACAAATGCTGCCATCTACTTGTGTTTGCAAAGAGTCCATACGAGTCATTGCATCAAGAAGATCCTGTGCATTCTGAGTACCAAGTTCCAGTGCGCTTTCCATTTTATACTGGTAGGTTCGCTTATAAGATGCAAAGCTTCCGGACATGGTTTCAAAGTCCAATCCGAACGTATACTCTGTGTTTTCAAGATTATCGAGCGTGAATACGATCTTGGAACAAAGAAAGTCCGAACTGATTTCGTGTGGTAGGCTCACGACATGGACCTTATCACCAAAATCAATTTTGTCAGTATTGACATTGATTCGATGCAGATCAAATGCTCGAATCGTGATTTTGATTGCCATCTCAACAGCCTTGTTCAGCATTCGTTGTCCGTTTGCTTTCAAAGTGTTTCGATTGGTTACATCTTCCCAGATAACTGATTTTTGGATTTTGCCAAAGAGCGCAATGGCGCTATCAGACTGCAAATAATTTTTTCCGCCATTTACAAGCTTGATGTCAACGCGGTTTCCCTTGCTGTCAGCTTTTCCAAGCGGAATGATCTGTGTGTAAACGTTGGAAGCGTCCACGTATTCGCTCAAATCCAGAAGATTTTTTCCAAATTCGATAATCTGATTGGATGCTTTTCCGATGTCTTCCACAAAATCAATGTAGGAAACACCTTTTTCTCTCCGGATGTACAAATATCTGTCATAATCGCTCAGGTCTACTTCGTTCTTGCCCACTTTACCGGTAGATGCTCCGATAAGGTTGCCAGAAATAAGATTCCAGACGTTCGTATAGTCCGTTGTTTTGGGATAGATAAGCACATCCGTAAAGGCTCCTCGCACATTACCGAGCTTGATCATTCGCTCTTCTGAACATTCAGAAGCATAATGCTCAATCAACTTCTTGAAATACTCCCCCATTTTAATTCCTTTTTTGGAATAATCATGCGGTTCGTACTGAATGTCGTTCAGAAAAGCCAGCTCGCCTTCGCAAGTAACTGCCTTGGTGTTGTAAAAATCTTTCGTGTCATTTAGTACACGACCTTTCCAGAGCACCTCGTCATCTTCTCGAATCGTGATGATCGTCTTCAGTTTTTTCAAGCTGGAGTACATCGGATTGATGGATGGCAAATTAAACGTAAAGCTGCCTGCTTTATTCAGTTCAAGCGTAGCCTGAGGCTCTGTAATAGCATATCCCTCATTCAACAGGCGTGGAGAATAAAACAGCTTGTCGTCAGCATACGCGCTAAACATGCTACAACCATCCTCCAATCGCCTGTAAACTTACTGTGCCATAGCCCTTTGCAACAATAGACGTTGTTTCTCCCGGTATCAGCATGATAATAGGGTCAACCCACGTGCCTTTTGCAAGCGATGTTGTATACCGTCTGCTAGATGTTGCGAACTCAATGGACATAGTATCCCCAGAAGACAATTCGATGCCCAATTTCGGACAAATCGGCTCGCCCGTATAATTGCTGACCGAACCAGAGAAAATTGTAGCGCTGCCATTAACGGCAGTTTTCACAACTTTTCCAATGTCCGCAAACTTATGCTTATACGGGTTCAAGCTGTAGTTTATGGTGAGTATGGTGTGACCGTTGCTTTGTTTGGGATTGTCCACCCAGCATCGGCCTTCATAAAAATAGGCCGCATCTTCTTCCAAACTAACACGAAGTCGTTTGCCCTGAAGTGCGGCCATCACCTTGCTGTAGATTGTCATAAAGGGTTCGATGTCGTTTTCTACATAAAAATCCCAGCTTCCTTCTCGCATATTAAATACCGGGTAGCCCGTCAGTGCTTGCGCTGCGTCAATTACACCGCTGCCACCCGGCAAGTCGATATTATGCGTTTTTTCGGTCGGAGGTACGACGATGGGCCGTTCTGCAGGCGTGAGGTGCCAATCAGACCACGTGTTGTACTGTCCAAAGTTCACAGAATACTCGCGTTCCAATTAAATCACCCCTCTTTCTGCCAGAATGTTTCTTCCGCCCATGTTAGAATCGATTTTTGGTGCCAGCTCACCCACAGTCTTTCCACTGTCCAGCACGAGTTTCATCTTACTGAGGGATTCTGCCATTCTGTCTATACGATTCCCCAGCTGACCAATTGCGTTTACCACATCGCTATTATCCGACTGAGACTTCGTAAGAACTCCATTTTGATTTCCGCTAATCGACCGTGCAAGTTCATTACTGCGATACACCCGCTCTGCCGTTTCCGCAGAAGGTGTGTACGCCTGTGTAGCTGCCCAGCTGGTCGGAGATGCATAGTCGGAAAGGTTCAGCACCGGCGTAAAAATCGGTTCAGCGCTCCCCTGTCCGGTAGCAACGTCATAGAGCATTTGGGCTGCATTTGTGGCGATATCCAGTGCAGAAGATGTCATGTCGTCCATAGAACGATTCACGCCATCCTCGGTGCTGGTGATGCCATTTGCAAAGCCCTGCCCCATGTAAGCACCAAGCTCCGCCATGACGGTCGAAGGCGAATGGATGCCGAAAATGCTCTTAAAGCCATTCACGATCCAACTGCCCAGACCCTTAATGCCATTCCAGATGCCAGAGGCCACACTGGTCACGCCGTTCCAAAGACCCTGACCGATGTTCTTTCCGACTTCCCAGATTTTCTTGAATACATTACCGATGCCTTCCACCAGGTTGGACACAAAGTTTCCGATGCCCTCAGCAATATTCTGGAATAGATTCGAGATCCATTCGCCAAAATTGGCAAACCACTCTTTCACCTTATCCCAGTTCTTAATGAGTGCAAAGCCTGCCACACCGATACCAGCGATAGCCAGCGCGATCAGCCCAAGTTCCGGTACCGTTATGCCAATAACACCTGCAATAGTTGTCAGAACACCCATGACAGCTTCACCGACGCCCGCCAGCGCACCACCTTCTCCAAACAGCCCCATAATAACCTTACCGACACCTGCCAGTAAGCCGCCATCCTCAAAGAGCTTACCAATGAAGGAAGCAATTTTCGGCATGTATGTCGTAAAGCCGTTCTTGACCGTATCCATCAGAGTCTTTCCGAAGTCGGACCCGAGGAAATTCAGTAATGCACTGATGGTCGAGCTGATAGCTGTACCGTAATCGCCATTCATAGCTGCTACCACAGCAGACATAGACGCTGTAATGGTTTCCGCAGCACCGTCACGCATATACAAACCAATAAAGTTTGAAAGTTTCTGTGCAATTGCCGGATACGACTCCTGCACTTTGCCCCATGCTTTATTGAATCCGTTCGAGATGGACTTCCAGTTATCAGCAATGGCAATACCAAGCTGCATGGTAACCTTCTTTGCATCATCGCTCATATTAAGTGCATCAGCAAAAGCTTCAGCATACCCAATAAAGCTATAACGCTCGTTCTGCAGTTCGTGGAGAGCTGCCAGCCCATCGTCTGTATTCTGCGTTCCGGCCTGTACATACTCGTTATACTTGTCGTAAGCATTCGTGGTGCGCTTCAGCTGATAGGACATATTTCGCAGCGCAGCACCCATGTTGATGGTGGAGGTCACAACGCCATAATCACCATCTTCAAACAGCTTCAGAAGAATACTCTGCTGGTTGGAATAGGTCTTCATCTCCAATGCATAGCGCTCATTCTGCTTATCGAACCTATCAAGTTCAGCATTGTTCAGGTTGTTCACCAGCTGCTGATACTCGATTTGCTCCTTCAAATAACGCGCATATGCTTCTTGGGTCTTACGACTCTTCTCTCCGAACGCATCCTTGGTTTTCGTGTACTCTTCTTCCGCCGTGGTCAATGCCTTGGCCTGAATCCCGATTTTCTTGTTGATGAGTTCAATCTGTTTATTTGACTTCTCGGCAGCAGTTGCAGTCTTTTCATATTTGCTACTCCAGAAGCTGTACTCATTTTCTGCAGCGCTGCTCTCATCGTCATACCGGTCAAGCAAATCGGAATATGTATCTTCGTACTGGGTTTTCTTCAGATTTTCCAGCGTAGCCTGCTCGTCCATCAGGGTATTGTAGGCTTCGCGGGTCTTATCATTGTTTTTACCCACTCGCTTGAGAAGCGCGTCATATTGTTCCTGCGCAATTTTCACGCGACTGGTTTGCCGAGTGATCTTTGTGCCAATATATTCGCTTCTTTTCTGGGCAATTTGCTCATTGGTTGCGATGTCGCCTTCGCGGGCTTCCCACAGAGAGTATTCCTTATCGGCTGCTTCCAACAAATATTTGTTGGCTTTAAGCTTCTTGGAATAATTCTCTGCAATCTGCTCAGCCAGAGTCTTTCCGGTTTTCTTCGTCGTGCTGGTGCTGCCTGTCGTAGTGGGTTTTGTGGTCGTGGAACCGGAACCGCCCAACGTTTTCAGAATACCCTCAGCCGTTGTGGTTGCCCCGCCAAAGACCCCGCTCAGAGCACCAACAATATCCGTAGCTTTATTCGTAACCTCCGTCTGGGTTGTATTCATACCACCAAGAAGGGTCGAACGGATGCCACCATTCAATGTCAAAAGACTGTTCTGCAACCCATCTGTCTGGTTAAAGCCAATACACATGCCTGCCAGAATATTGCTGGCATCACCCTGAGAAACGGTACTCGGACTGTGAATCCCCCAATAGTCTCGGAACTGGCTGTTGATGGTAGACGAAATATTGCCGCATGCTGCCGTAATAGCAGCCATGCCAGCAGTACCTTCCATTCCCTGTGCCAGTCCCATGTCCAGCCAGTAGCCGTTTTCCTCCATCATAGTGCTGGGGGAATTGATACCTGCTGTTTCTCTGGTGGCATCCTCTACCGTTTTGGCCAGATTGACGCTGCTTTCTCTAACATCCTTCTGGCTATTGTTCATGCCTTCTGCCAGTTTATCGCCAACAGATTTGCCATACTCGGTAGCATCACGTTCGTCTGCTGCTTTGTTGGCTGCTCCGAACAGCCCATCCAGCAAACTTCCTTCCTTGAACCAATTTGCAGGGTTAAATTTCTCGCAAATAAAGCTTGTAATATTCGCCCACAAACTGCTTAAAGCTCCCTTAATGCCGCCTCCTTCGCCGCCACCGCCATCCCAGGCCCATGCGATCAGATCGATAATGGTCTGGATTGCTACAGTGCCTAGTGTGAACAAAGCCTGTCCGATTGGCTCACTGCACTGTACGATAACGTTGCAGACAGTCACGATAAGTTGAGCCAGTGCATTACCAATACTTGGTGCTGCCTGTGCAATACCATCGCATACTGCCGTAATAATGGTTGCAATAGACGTTGCGATAGTTCCGGCAATCGTAGCCAGTCCTTTAAAAATGCCAGCTATAAATTCAACCAACAGCCATGCCACAGCCTTGATTCCATTCAGAAATACCTGGAAGTTCAGACTATTCAAAAGGCTCAAACTTGACGCCAGATTCCCAAAGAACTGAGACACAGACGCCAACGCCATAAGTGCACCAAGACTAATAGCCAGCGCACTCATAGCAAGAGATAGTGCCGTAATGACTGGTGTCAACGGGGCCAGAATTAACGCCGCAGCTCCAACCACACCGAACGCACCAGCAATTGCCAGCAGTCCCGTTCCGATTTGTGCAAGGCTCAGGTTGCCAAGTCCTGTCAGAGCTGGAACCAGAAGGTTGATTGCCACAGTCATGGTAGTCAGCGAAGCTGCTGAACCGAGGGTGCCCTTGGTCAAATTCAGAGCAAGGACAAATTCTGCAAGAGCACCACCAATTGCAATGAGGCTCTTTTTTATACCCTCTCCGTCCAAACCGGAAATAGATTTCATGGCTTTGCTGAGAACCACCATGCTGCTGGAAAGAATAAGCACGGAAGTCGAACTGGCAAGCATCTTCTTCGAGAATCCTGCAACAATGCCAAATGCTGCAAACTCGCCCAACGCCGCACCGACTGCAATCAATCCATTTTGAATCTCGTCCAGATTCATGCTGCCGAACTTCGCAACCGCAGACTGAAGAATGTTCAGAGCCGTTGCCAGCAGAATAAGCCCAGTCCCCTTCAGAACGCCGAGCTTATCAAACTTGGACACTGCCAGAAAAGCGCCCAGTTCAACGCAAAGGACGCCGATTCCAGCAAGTCCACGTGCCAGTTCTTCCCAGCTCAGTCCGCTCATAGCATTTACAGCGCTCGCCATGATGCGAATAGCTGTTGCAAAGGCAATCATGCCGGTAGCACCCTTCATGAACTTACCGCCAGTTTTGGAGAGTACGACCGAAACGGCAGTCAGTCCGCCCATGATAGAGCCAAGAGCAACGATGCTCGAAACCAGCTTTCCGCTGTCGATAGATGCCAGTTTTGCAGCAGCACCTGCCAGAATGAAGGCACTCGATGCCATGGCAACCATCGTCACCGACATTGCGCCGAGCTTAGCGCTTTTCGTTTTTCCGCCAAATTTATCGAGTAGCAAAAATGCACCGACAAGTTCACCAATCGTTGCAGTAAGTGCGCCAATTCCACCTGCCAGACGCTCAGGCTTGATCATGGATAACACTGTCAAAGATGCCGCCATAATGGCAACAGCCTTTGCAATCGTCATCATTGTTTCGGCTTTCTTGGACTGCTTCCATGCATCGATTGCCTCACCAAGGGAGTTGAGCACATCTTTAATGGCATTAACGGTGTTTTTGATGCTTCCAATAACGTCTCCTGCGCTGGAAGTCAGCTCTTGCGCTCCCTTCAAGAATCCCTTGACACCTGCGAGAATCCCAGCAACTAAGCCACTGTTGATGACGTTTGCAAGCTTCTCGGTGTCGAGACTGTTAAAGGCTTCTTTTGCGCTTGCACCAAATTCCTTAAAGATTTTATCCGCCGAAGAACCAAACGCATAAAGCCCCGGTGCGATAAAGTTGATAAAAGAAGTAAACCATTCGCCAAGGGTCTTTAATGGGTCAAACACGACGGAGACGTTATTCGACACATTGGTCAACACACCTGCGAAGGTCTGCATTCCTTCGGACACTTTCCCTATGATCCAGTGGATGCCATCCAGTGTCGTCTTGAACACCGTAGAATTATTGACTGCATTAGCCATTTCGACCAAGCAATCGCCCAGTGCCGCCGTAATGCTTAAAAAGCCGCCAGCAAGTGGAGATGCGGCATTGAATACCTCTCCCAGAACCTTGCCAACGGCTAAAAGTGCATTTCTTCCAACATTCAGCACGGCAAAAACACCACTGAATGTCCGCTCGATTTTATCTGCGGTTTCATCGCTGATGCTGAGCTTTGCAGTAAAGCTGTCAATTGCTTCGGCAATGCTGTAAATCTGTTCGGCATTGACAGGAGAAAACATCTTCTGCCATGCCTTCATCACAGGTTGAACAACTTTTTCGATCGCTTCAAAAATATTCCAAATAGACTGGATCAAATGCTCTCTGCCAGAGAGTTCACCAATCTTTTTTGAATACGTATCCAGATTCAAACTGCCGTCAGCGATTTTCTGATTGACTTCTTCAAAACTCTTTGCCAGAGATTTAACCTGCGTCGGGTCAAGCCCCTTTGCCATGAGTTCCTTGTCGCTCAGTTTACTCAGCGCCTGCAACTGCTGGGTTGATTCGTCCAATCCATTTTGAAGCTGCTCCGCAGAAACACCGCCCTGCTGCAAAGCCTTGGCAAAACTACCGGCATCATCAATCTGCTTTTGACTGATGGAACCGTTTGCAAGCATGACTTTTTCCAGCATCTGACTATAAAAGTCAGCACTATCGCCCAGTGCGGTGCTCAACTGCTGCCAACCGCTGTTCAAACCGCCCTCCAGCACCGTATTACGAGCTTCGGACGACTTGTTGATCAGGTCTGAAAATACATCACTGAACTTTGTAAAAAGCTCCTTTGCCTCCTCAAAGTCGCCAATAACAGTCTGCCAAGTCTGGGTCCAGCCGGACTGTAATGCCTCTGCTAAAGTGTCTTTCAGCTGACTGAAAGTTTTAACCTTCGTTGCAGCGTCATTTGCGGTCTTACCCATCTCCATGATTTTCTTGATTTGCTCATCAGTATAGCCGATGGATTTCAAGGTTTCCTCATTGAGATCGCCAGTGAATTTCTGAAGGGTCTCGGTCAGAATAGAAGAGGTCAGCCATCCCTTGGATAAGGTTTCACGGAAGGAGCCTTCTTTTGCAATCATGCTGTCAATAGCGACACCATGTACACGCGCAGTTTCCTTCAGTGCATCTTGGAACACCTGACCACCCATGCCTGCGTTGACCACAGAGTTCCAGTCCTGCAACTTCACAGTACCGGAAGCCAGTGCCTGGGAAAGCTGGTACATGGCCGTACTGGCCTGCTGACTGGTCGAGCCAGATACAGCTGCAAGGTTGGCGATGCCCTTGATGGCCGCAACCGATGTATCCAGATCAACACCTGCTGCCGTAAAAGTACCAATATTACGGGTCATTTCCGTAAAATTGTAAATTGTCAGGTCAGCGTAATGGTTCAGCTCGTCCAGTGCAGCATTGACCTGATCCAACGTCGTACCTTTGCTCGATGTATTGGCCAGAATCGTCTGAACTGCGTTGATTTGCGTTTCATATTCCTGAAAGCCGCTGATGACAGGATCAAGTGACAGGGCCTTTACGAGTCGTTCTCCGGTAGCGATAGCCTTGTTGGTAATGTTGGTCAATGCCGTAACGGCAATTACATTAACAGCTGAAAACTTGCTCTCGATAGACTCCAGTGCACTAGTCATTTCCGAAAAATTGACCTTCTGGGAGGCAGAGCTAATGCGCTCAAACCCTTTTTCTACGCCTTTGAACTGAAGGGACTGTTTCAGTTTTTCCAAGGTGCCCATGGTCTGCCGGGTTCCTCTCTCGAATTGCGCATTGTCAAATTGCATTTGAACAACACGTTCATCGACTTCCCTGCTCATCCTCTCTTTACCTCCTCCCATGCTCGCTGAGCGATTTTATCAAAAATTGGCTTCATTGCTGGATTGATGTAGTCTGTTCCCTGTACATACCCACCATTTCGGGTTCCGTGACCATACTGCAAAATCACAGCAATCGGTACTCCATCCACAATGTTCGAGTTCGACCATGTAATGGTGATGGAGCCTGTTCCCTTATGCACGGCATAATTCCAGCTATTTGCAGTTGTTCCGGTATCCTTTGGTGTCGCTGCCCGCAGTGCTTCCACACCTTCCTGCCCATACTGATTCAGGATTGCATCCAAATTCAATCGGTTAACACGTTTCAAAAAATCGCTCGTTCGCCTGAAATCGCCTTTTTGTCGAAACATCACCACTTTCGGCATCGTTATCCCCTCGTACCAAATTCCTTCAGGCGTTTCTCGTTCAACGCACGCTGCCTGCTAAGAGCCTCGCTTTTGCTCATCTTCTTAGGCGGCTTCCGTTCCTCGTTGCAGACTCGAATCAACGTGAATAGCCGGTTAAGATGCCACTTTTCGCATTCCAAAGGAATGTGCGCGGCAAACATGCGCGCATAAATAGCCTCGCTTGTTAAGGCTTTTACTTTCACCTTAATCTTAGGGCGAGGCTTATTTTTCTGCGGCGTTCTGGGTTCGCACGGTTTTGGCTCACCCGGAAACCAGGTGGCCGTCATCGGTTCGTCCATATATTTGTAAATGGCTGCCATGTTCGATTCCGTCAGCCGAAGGTACACGCTCGGCTCAACACCTTGCGTAACCGTCATGCACCGTACATAATCGACCATCTGTTCCCTTGTCAGCGAATCGTTACCGAAAAAAGGAACATGCCACTTCATTTCCCATTTAGACAGGGAGACAAGCGAATGCTCTAACCGGAGCGTAACAGCGTTCAGCTGCACAAATTCCTGCGTTCGTGCATCCCAATATTCCTGTTTAGGAATTGTGATTTTCAGCATTCTGCCTGCCTCCCTGTACTGTTAAATGTTAACCGTTGGGCAGTGCGATAGGAGCATTGCCTGCGATCTGAGGTGCGGGTTCAGCCTTCGTGGGCTTGGTATCGCACAGACCATTGATAAAGGCAATTGCCTTCTCCGTGTTGGTGACAAGCGACATGTAGAAGTCGCTATAGGCCTGAGTAGCCTCGAAATCCGCAAAGATCTCCGGGCTCTTCTCAAAGCGACGGCCGTCCTCGCTCTTCTTGCCGTAGGAAACGCGCAGAACATCCTGGAACAGCTTAACCAGTTCCAGCTGGCTCTTGGCGTTCACGATCTTCTTGATGTACGCCTCCATGCCGCCCTCCTTGGAAAGCGACAGGTTCAGCACTTCCGCCTCAGTCAGATTGAAGTAGAAGTCCTCGGTACGCTCGGTACCGCCAAAGTCCACATAGGTCAGAGTTTCGGTAATCATTTTTCTTTCTCCTTTACAAAGTTGATTCCATTTTGAATGGATCAGGTGGTCATCAGCTTGATAACCTCATCCGGCAGCGGCAGATACGGGGTGGTGTTGGCAGTGCCGTACAGAATGTTCAGCAGCTTCTCCATCTTGGCCTGAGGTACCTTGGTGCTGTCCAGCTCCATGTGAGCGGTGGGCTTATAGCCGGTCACCTTGACAGGAGTGGTATCGCAGTCCCAGCTGAAAGTCTCAGCATCCGGGCTGTCGTTGTAGGTCTCATGACTGCGCTCGGAGGGAGATGCAGTTGCGCCCCACACCAGATGCAGGGTAAAGCCCAGCTCATCGTCCTCGTCGCTGCCGATGAGAGTCTGCCAGGTCAGGCCAAAGGGCTTACGCTTCTGCTGGCTGATGGTCACGCCAGGGGCAACTTCTGCGCTGCCATCGCACTCGCCAAACTCAGACGGATAGAAGTAGGCCTCCGGGGTGAAGTTGTACTTCTCGCCTGCACGGATGCTGCCGTACTTGATGTTATCGGCCCACAGGTCGGTAGCATCAGCGCCATCCGGGCTCTCCTTGATTGCAGTAATGCCGTTCCAAGCCACACCCTTGGGGTAAGCGCCCTTATCCTGCTTATACAGGGCAACATTGCTAACACCCAGCTGGTACTTGCGCTCGCCGGTCTTATCCCATTCGATTTTTGCCATTCGAGTTTCCTCCTTTTCAGAAATAGATCGTTATAACGTCGTGGTACAGATTATCAGCCTTGTACGGCCGGTCGTAGCGGCACTTAACCATTTGCATAAGTGCTTTCGTAATTTTGGAATCCGGTCGTGAATCGATCACTGTCAGCCGATAAAAAATCCGCTGCAAATAAACTCTGTTATCGGCAGCGGCATTCTGTATTTTGGATTTTTCATAGCAGATACATGGGTAACTCATTCGCAGATTTGCCGGGGGCTGGTAGTACACATTCTCTTTACCGCACGCATCTTTTACGATTTGGCGCAAAATAGCGTCAAGTTCCAGTCGGTGTTCCGCCATTGTACAGTCCTCCCAGGGTAAGTGTCAGCCGCGGATAATCGATCTGCACTTCTGTCACTTTCCATCTAGCACCCATAATCTCTGCATATTTGATGGAGTCGAAGTGCTTATACAAAGTCGGGTCGGCCAGAATGCTCAAAGTATTTGCGATGGCCAAATCATCATTTACTTTGTCGGCAGTCTGGACACGCCGGGTGTTCTTCAAAAGCTCGCCATAGCAATCATGCTCGGTCACTTTTTCTTCAAAGATGCTCGGCTCTGTTTCAACTGTCTGCACCAGACCGATTTTTCCAAACCATTTGCTCATAGCATTTCACTCCATTTTGAAGTTAGATTTCTCTAACTCTATTTGTAAAAGAAATCAGGCCGTTGCGGAAGCCGCCCACGCCTGGGTCTTCACAGTCTCACCTGCGGTCACCGTCACAACGCCGGTAGAACCAAAGGCAACAGGCAGCAGGTAGTTTGCACCCTCGATGATGATCAGTCGGCCCTTCTGGAACGCATCCTTGATTTCAGCCTCGGTCACGGTCTTCTTGAAAGCCGCGTCAGCATACAGCTTGTGGTCTGCGGTCTTGCCGTAGGCCATGTAGTTTGCAACATGCAGGTCGTTGCCCTGCTCGTAGAGCTTGTTCAGCATATCGTTTTACCTCCTTATCAGGCCTTGGAAGAGTTGGCAGCATCCATCTCGATGGCCATTGCGCCATACGGAGTGGTCATTGCGCCGGAGCAGCGGGTCTCGATCAGGTAGATCAGCTGGTTGTAGTCGATGTTGAAGTCATCGAACATGCTGACCTCGCCGCCCTTATCGGCACCCACGGTATAGTCAGCCAGATTGACCACGATGCCCAGCAGGTCGCCGCCCTTGGCACCCTTGCGGCCTTCCATGCGGGGCACGGTCACGATCTCCTTCACGCGCAGCTTCCGGGCCAGAGCAGCCTCGTCAGCGTACAGCGGATGGCCGATGCCGTCCTCCAGCAGCAGCATGTCAGTCAGTACATCATCGGTGGTGTAGAAGGTCGGAGAGCCGGAGCCTTTGTACTCCTTACGGGCCTTGATGATGGACTTGATGGTTGCCTTGGCCTTGGCATCCTCATTTGCATTGGTGCCGGGCTGAACCACGACCTTGATGGTGTAGAAGTCGTCATCGTTGAAGATGGGACGGATGTTCAGCTCGTTGATCTTGTCGTCGCTGGCATCGTCACGGCCATCGCCGATCAGGAAAGCCATACTGAGCTCCTCGTTCAGCTTGCCGCGCTGCTCCTTCTTGGTAAAGGCCACGACATCCATGGTGGACATATCGATGATGTCATCGCGGTCGAAGCGTTGCTTCTTGTAAACGGTGGTCGGAGTGGTGGAACGCTTCAGCAGCTTGAACACCTGCTCCTTCTTGTAGTTGCCCTTGATGTAACCCTTGGCGCGGGCATCCTCCTCGGTCAGGTCGGCAAACAGGACCTTGACACGGGCAAACGGAACATGATGGACGCTGTTCATGACCTTATCGACCCAGGTCTGGTCGCGGTCCACGATGCGGGGCACCGTATCCAGATTGTGGTCATCCGGGAACAGGTAGTCCATGTTCTCGATGCTGTGGGCCAGCTCATCGCCGGTAATGCCTGCATCCAGGAAAGCATCGCGCAGAGTGCCGTGCTTGCTGGCAGTTGCGATAATGCCGTTGATGTCATCCAGGCTGTGCTTCAGCACAGTGCCGCTGTTGTCGTTCTCAAAGCAGTGGTGCATAGTATTGTCCTCCTCACCATCACCCTTGTCGTCGCTCTCACCGCCCTTGCCTTCATCCAGAGCAGAGCCGATGATAGCGTAAACCACGTTCTTCTGTTCCTCCGTCAGGGTATCAAATACCTCCTTGACGGTCTTCTCGTTGGCATCAGCCATTTTGCTTTCTCCTTTCTTATCCTTGTCGGTTTCGCTGGAATCGTCCGAATGCTGCAACGTTTCGTCCTCCAGCGGGTTATCGTCCGGGTCCAGCCCATGCTTCAGGCTCAGACCAGAATCGGTGTAAATATAGGCTTCGGAACTGTCCGTTTCGGTGCCATCTGCGCTGTGCTTCACGACTTCATCGATCAGAGCACCGGGATTGCATCCGGCAATTACCAGACTCAGTTCCTTGATCATACCGTGCATCACGGTTCGGCCTGCTTTCTGGATGCCGGTTGCATAGATAGACATTGCATCAATGTCGCCGTTATCCACGCAGGCCTTTGCAGTCTGACCACTGGACGTATCATTCAGCTTGACGTATGCGTACACGCCTTCCTTGCGGTTCTGCAGCAGTGCATGGCCCAAAACGCTTTCAGGTGCGCTGTGGTCATGGTTCCATACCACCGGAACCGCCTTGCCATCGCAGTCCTTGAACGCATTCGGCGCAATAGTCAGGCCATCAAAGCACTTCACGTTGGCTTTGGTCGCCCAACCGGAAAAGTCATAATCGAAATTGATTGCCATTTTGAATTTTTCACACTCCTTCCTGCTGATCTGCATAGTCGTAACCCTGCTCATCAGCATAAGTTTCTTCGCCCAGCATGGGCATCCCCCTCGTCTGCCGAGGCAATGTTACGGTTTGCAAGCTGGTCGGACTTCGGGTCCTTCGATGGCTTCATACCGATTACCTGCCTGAACTCGTTCGGGGTCATGATCTCGTTGCGGGTAAATTTATCTGCCATCTCCGCAATCATGCTCACCGGTGCCAGACGGAACGGATCGCGGAAGAACATGATGCTCTGTCCCTGCGTCCGGGCAGTCTTCGTCAGGAACTTCCGCTTGAACTCGTCTGCAATTGCCGACACGACAGGCTCAATGATGCGGTTCATGTAGTTGTTCATCGTTTTCTCGTCCGCAGTACCATTCAGGATCTCCTGTGTCACACCCAATTGACTGTATACCATGTTCGTCAGGTATTCGATGGATTTCAGAATGTTGTTTTCGAGACTTCGATTCAACTGCACGATTCGCTCTGTGCCGTCTGTATAGGCAATGCCGTACTTGGAGCCGGAAAGTTGCTGTTCGATGTCAGCTCTGCGCTGTTCGGCCTGATCTCGACGCGCCTGACTTTTGATGACATAGGGCAGCTGAATGATCATGTCCAGCTTTCCGCTGCCAGCCTGTTCGTCCACCACGTCCAGCAAAGCGAGTTTTCGCACCAGCTGCTGCATAGTGGAGTTCGGAGCATTCATGACTGCGTAAAACGGATTTTCAATCAGAGCCACCATCTTCTTCGGAAAGGTGATTTCCTCCTTTTGTCCGGTCAGCTCATTGAACAGCCGCACGCGCACATGGTTCGGGTACCACTCCACAGGCACACCAACGCGCATGGAGTAGATTTCGTAGCTGTTGCTGTGGCGCGGGTCAAAGTTTGTTTTCTCTGGCACAACAGCTGCAACGCCCTCTTCCAGAAAGGTCATCACGATGTCCTGAATCAGTCCTCGGCCGGTCTGGTCGGCATTGGCTTCAGTATTCAGACAATAATTAAGGCCCGAATCAATAATCGAATCAAACCGATTATTTTCATCGAGCTTTACGTGGTTGATCGTAATGGATGCTGCATCCAGAGCGATGCGGTTATAGATGGCGTTGATAATAGTGCGCTCACTCCCGCGAGAAAAGCGCATCCGGTCGGGGCGGTAACTGTAGCCACCCCCATAATACCTGCTTCCGGGAGGGTCCCGGTTGAGAAAGGCGTTCCAAGCGTGTTTCAGCCTGGAGCCAATGTTCATCTCCATTTTGAATTTTTCCTCCAAAAAGAAAAAGCGCATCAGCCGTTAAGCCAATGCGCTTGGTGAGTTCTACCAATTTAGCTGAACTCAATCTCGATTTTGTTCTTGTTCAGAAGGGTCACAATAGACTCGTCACTAAAAACTAGGTCACAGACAACTGCCACATCTACCTACTCCGCTTTGCAATGTACACACTTTATTGCCACACGCTGTCAACAGCAGCCTTGCCTGCTCTTATCAACTCTTTACTTACTTCTCCACCATTCATAGCGTCAATAAGAGCAATTGTAAAGATCACTCTCTTGATTCTTCTTTTGTGTTGCTGGCGCAACAGTTCCGGATCAAGTATCGATGATTGCTCTTTACTTGCTGGCCTGTGCTCGTAACGTGTGTCAGACCGTCCCTTCTTTCCAGTCGTACTCCGATTCCGTCGGACACCCCACCGCATGCCTTTCACGCCATAATGGTAGAGTTCCATGGTACCATCATTCCATTGCCACATTACTCATCCTCCTTAATTCAGATAATCGTTCATTTTACGTTCCATGTAAGCGGAACACTCCGAAACCGTCTTGTTACCCAGCTTGGAAACGTAGCCGATTGTGTTCGCTCCAACTTCCTTTGCGATTCGCTCGGCATTATAACGCATGTACAGCTTGTCCACGACCTTCGGATTGGTCTCCATCACTGACTGCAGGCGGACAGAATCTGTATCAAACACGATCATCGGGCGCTTTGCATGATAGCTGGAATAATCCTTGTCGTTATAATCCAGCAACGCATTGTAACCTTTCTTGCTCAGTTCCGCATAGAAACGACTCTGTGCCGCCACTTCCTGTGCGTTGTGATTGGTCAGAGAAAGGTTTAGCGCCTTATAGATAGCCACTTTTTCGGATGCAGTCAGTGCAGCGGGGTCTTTTTTCAAAGCATTTTCTGCTTGTTTGAAAAGCAGTTGTTGAGTGGGTCTGCGCATTTTCTCTTTAGAATCCGCAATAGATGCTTCGAGATTTCGTTTAAACTCATTCTCTTTCAGTAGTCCAGCCGTAATATCACTGGCGTTCTCATCAGAGGGCACCTTCAGCTTCTTGACCGTTTCCAGTTTCAGCTGATAGACCTTTGTATTGTTAGCCTTACTGCGAAGTGCGGTGGCAGTCGCTATGTCTTCTTCGCTACCAGAAGCATTTGCCTGCCTTTCTGCCTGTTTGGCATCAGCATTGGCCCGGGTTGTCAAATTCTTTCCGAAAAGACCCATGTACTTGTCACTGTCGGCCTTCTTATAGGTAGCGTAGAATGCAAAGTTCTCAAACTCTTTGGAAGTCTGAATGCGAGAGAAGGTTGTACCCTTCTTCAGATAGCCATCAACATACTGCCGCCCAGTCACCTGGGTTCGAGCAGTGTTGACGCAATCCTTCACTCGCATCTCCATTGTGGATGCCATGCGCTCCATTCGGCTGGCGTTCTGGCTCACACCGTAGCGTTTCCGTCCTGCCGGAGTGTATGTACCGTCAGCATACTGGTAGCGCCTTACACCCCACTTCTGGCCTTTGATGCCGTGGTGATACAATTCCATTTTGAATCACTCACCCCTCTCGCAACTTCTGAATTGCAAGAGCAATGCTTAACGCAGAACTGGTGATGGCAAGAACACTTCCCGCAACCTCCAAAGTATCACTAACAGCTTCCCGGCCGGAATAGACCTTCTTCGGGTTGAACATGTCGTCATACTGTTTCTCCAGCATGGCACGATTGATTCGTTCCCGCATCTCCTGGTCGGTCATCTTGCTTAAATCCATCTTTTCTGTCCTGCGAGACTGAATCTTCATGGACTTGTCGCTCAGTGTTTTCAGGTTGCCTGCCATCTGGTTTCCGGCATCCGCAACAGATTTTACCCGTTCGCGATCTTCACGAACCCAGCGATTCGGGTCTTTCAAAGCATCTGTAGACAGCTTATTGTCCTTCTTCTTTTTGTCATTAGCGGCAATATCCCGGTCATACCGTTTCTTGCCTGCATCAGTCAGACTGCCATCAGCATTCTGGTAGCGCCTTACGCCCCATTTCATACCTTTGACACCCCAGTGCCAAATCTGATTATTGTAGTACAAGCTTCATCCTCCTTCTTTATAAAGTATTGCAAACATACCCCCCCCCGTGTTATACTGGGCTATCCGCTTGTTTTTATGTGTGGAGGAGGTCTGAAACTATGTCTGATTCTCAACTGCGTCCCGCAGATTTCAATTGCGAGATTTTACCTTGTGAAGCTCATCCTGATTTCGATGATTCAACTCGTTTTAAAAAGGTCGAGTTCCCCGAGCAGGCAGGACTTGCTGCCAATTCATTATTGCAGCTGGTTCCTGCGCAAGCTGCAGCTGACGCTGTTTCCAATACGTATGTTCTCCGTTTTCCAAAAGGTATCCATGGTGCATTGTTGAACTTAAATCAGGGCGGTCAGTCCACAACGATGGTGGATGCCACCGGACATTTTGCAGGCACTGCTTCTCTGTATAAGGTCGATTCTGCATCAGTTGCTGCTTTTCAGATGTTCAGTGTTGCTTCTTTTGCCACCGGACAGTATTTCCTCGCAGACATCAGTTCCAAGTTAACAGAAGTCAATCGAAAGCTGGATGACCTTCTGGTATTTCTTCAGGCTTCCAAACGCACGGAATTGCTGTCCGAACTCACATTTGTCAAGTATGCGCTTGCAAATTATTCGACCATCATGCTCAGTGAACCGCAGCGTATGGCTACCATCGGCAATCTGCAACGTGCAAAAATCAAGGCTGTGGCTGACATGGAGTTCTACACGGAGCAGTTGGAAGATTCTGTTGGTGCAAAAACCAACGAAAATCAAGCCAGAACCGTATTGCAAAACAAACAGGGCATTGACCTTGCTTCCCAGCTGTATGCCATCAGCACCATTATGGAATCTTACTATTCGCAAAATTGGAATAAGTCTTACCTTGCAAATATCAAAGCCGATGCGAAACCTTTGTTTGCTCTCAGTCAGAACCGCATGATTGGTGCGCTGAAAACCTTCTCTGATAAAATAAACAAGGAAATCGAAAGCAAAAAGAAAGGTCTGCTCAAAGGCGATGTATCTGCAAGCGAGCACAAAATTCTGGAACTATCTGATGCATTGAATGCGCAGCCAGAGTCTCCGCTTCTTGTCTTGGTCAAGGATGCACTGGACAAGCCTTCTGCACCTACGGAACTTTACCTTCGTCCGAACGGCGAAGTCTACCAAAAGGTCGTTTGATTCACTCAAACGCTTCTCGGTTCAGCTTCCACGCAATGTAAGCATCCATCATGGCAGCCACTGCATCAATCTTCTGGTCGGAACGACGCTTCAACAGTTTGCGGTTGCCGTTCGTATCCTCCAAAGCAATACAGTTGCCCATGGCGAATTGCATAAGAGCCTCGTCAAAGAGCAGTTTCCGCTGTTCGGAGAGCTTCTTCAGCTCACCTAAAGGAACGCTCTCGGTCTTTGCGCCCTGAATGACTTTCTCCACGCCAAACGGCGCATTCTCTGTACACCAGCGTTCTACAAAGTCCTTTGCATTATAGGGATCGTACCCAAAGCACCGGACATCATAGTCATTCTGCTGAATGAAGTTATCGAGGTCATCATAGACCTGCATCATGTCAAGCACGGTACCATCGAATACCTGTAGCGTGCCTTCCTGCATGAACTGGTCGTACTTCTGGCGCATTGCCTGCGGAAGCTTTGACAACGTGTAAGAGGTAATGTAATCTCTGGTTTTCACGCCAAAGAAACCATTTACCATTGGGAACAGGAATGTAAACGCACAGAAGTCATCACCCTGCGACAAGTCTGCGCCGAGAGCACAAGGCATCTGCCAGTAATCTCGGTGGCGATGTGGCAAGGTTTCTTCATACGGAAAGAAGTAGGTATACCCCTCCATAGGAATATTGAAGCGCTTGGCCAGAATGTCATTTCTGGAACCAGGCGCTTTTTCTGCGCGTTCCACATCCAGCTGATATGTTTCGTAGCTGACAGTCTGTCCCAGATTTGGATTTGCCTTCAGCCACATATCGGGATTTGTAACTTCATCGATGGAATCCAACTTGTAATACCAAATGGACACATGGGGGTTAATGTACTCCCCTTTCAGGATGTCCATTAACTCCATTTTGATTGTGTCGCCACAACCATTACGGACGGTTCCTTCTGAACTGGTCGCGACAATGAGATAGTCCTCATTCTTCGATGCACCCTGTTCAAGTGCACTGATGGGGTCTTCCCGAATGTCGCAGCTCAGCCACTCGTCAACCGTTGCCACACGGTCCCTTCGGCCTTGCAGCTTGTCAATGGTCATCGGGCGCACTTCCAGCAGGCTGTTCGTCAGGAAATTCTCGATGCCCTTCTTGGTTGATGCCAGTTTCACACGGTCCGATTTAGCACCAGTCGTGTTCTGTAAACTACCCTCTGTCATAAACTTCAAAAGAGGTCCCCTCGACCGAGCCAGTGCTGTACGGATCGGTGAAAGGACCTCTTCTGCTTGTTTCATGGTGGGCGCGGTAGTGCATTGCTGGGTGGTCGATACATCCACCGTCAGGAAGTAACTCTGGATGAATGCATCGTACATGGTCTTGGCAGCACCACGAGGAATGATAAGATACTGCTTCGTGATAAGCCGCTTCTTGATACGTTTTCGCTCGTAGTGACCTCCATGTCCTCCTGGGTTGGGCACATAGATGCTGCGGTCCACAAAGTAGTACCAGCCAAATATTTCTTCGGCCCAGAGCTTGAAAGAATCCAGCAGTTTCAGGTCTCCGCCATCGGTAAGGGTCAGTTCGTTCTCGCAAAATTTGACAAAACCTTCAACTGCTTTGTCGTCATAGTAGATGCCCGGATTTGCAATCAGGTCATCAATCCGGTTCATCTCCATAGAGACTTCTCGGCATACCGGAATCTCACCTCGAACTACAGCCTCTCGAAACCGGCCATAGTAAATCGGCGTGGCCGTATTTGAAAGTGCCATCTTCTGGCCTCCTGTTATAATAAGGTAAGCGCTTTACTCTTCCGGGTGGTCATGCTCTACATTCAGCCGCCATTCCATTTCAGATGCAGTATTCTGCAGAGCCTCTTTGGTCACACTGCTCTGGGGCACATCAAAGCCCAACAGCCGTACTTTCACAGCCACATAAGCCTTGACTGCTTCCACCTTCACCGGATCAGCGATAAACTGGTTCCACGTGGCACTCTTGTCAGAGATGAAAAAGCCTTCTTTTGGCCCAACACCTATCTGAGCCAGTATCATCAACACAGTGTTGATGTACATGATGATGTCCGGGTCGAATGCCTCATAGTCTGCAGGCAGACCTAGCAGCTTTTTTACGGAAGTGAGAATACTGTCCATGGTTGCTCCTTAGTCCGGGACGCACTTGTTGTCCCACTTCTTGTAGGCATCCAGATAAGTCTCGCCCTTATCACCATTGTGGGTGAGCTCATAATACATGCCGTCGGATACGGTAGTGCTCACAAGCGCCTTCCAGTTCTGCAGGGTTTTGCTGAACCATACGATGAACACGTCCTCCAGCGTCAGCTTCTTGCCGTCGGTCACGTCTACGTGGGCGTTAAAGTAGTCCACCACCAGCTGCTTTGCGCGGTTCATCATTGCTTCGTTATTCATGTCATTTCCTCCATGGGCAGGTATCGCCCGGTCTTCGTTCTGTGAATACTGGTTCCAGAATGCTGTCATCCCCATAATGGATTGCTTTATGTGTTCGGTCAGATACACAAATCACATTGTTGGGGTCAAGCAAGCATTCTCGATGCTCCAGCACGTCTTCTTTTGTAATAGGGTTTATATGATGGATAATGATGCGTGGTCGGATAAGCTTTCCGCTTCGGACAACCCAGTCCGTAATCTCGTGATCAGGAACGCCAAGGTCACATCCCATGTCTCGAACGATAATTTTGTCACGGAACATCCGCCACTCTCTGGATTGGTAAAAATCCTGGTTCAGGTATCGGTCAAAGCCGAATGTGTCATGCCCGACAGCACCATGTAGCTGCAAATAATGAAACCGATCTTCAAAGGTCGAATACTGGCAGAGCTCAGAATAAGTTCTCAGATTCATCGCCATCTTCCACCCCGCCGTATTCCCGCATTGCCTTGATTGCCTCCTTGTAAAGAAGGGCATTATCTTTAGCTGCCTGAATGGCATCGGCCTTTGCATGTAGAAGCGTGTTCTCGGCTTCCAGCTTTTTCTTCTCCAGTTCTGACTTAACCGTAGCCAGTTTCAGAAAATGAGTCGTTTCGGCTGAAGATGCTGTGCCTTCTCGCAATCGCTTCTCCACCAGATCCATTGCCAGGGAAATCATCTGGTTTTCTCGTACTTCTGGGGACAATGTTGGCCGCATTGGAGCCACGTCTTCAGAAGCAGCTTTCTTTGTCCTCATTTTTGTCATCCTTCTATTCTGTTTTAATTTGGTTTGTACTAGAATCTTGCCTGTTCCCCACACTTTTCAATGGCTTTTGTAAGAGTTTATGGGAGCCGGTCGTGGTGTCTTTCTAATCATTTGAAAGGAGAAGAAAAATGAACAAACGACAAATGGAGGTTGTTTGAAGAGAGCACCCTCCCATAAGCTCTTACAAAAACCACCGAGGCACAGTCTACACCCTGAAACCTCGGTAGGAGTTAAAACCCAATTCTCAATTTTCCCTCCGGGGAAAAATCAAAGACCGGCGCGATTTGGGGAGGGGGTGTATTTTTCAAGCACCCCCCTATACCCCTTTTATGCTGTTTGCTCTCCAGGAGCATCGTCTTTAATATCGAGTTTGAGCTTTTTGTAGATATTGAGCGGGTCATGGGCCACGATTTGGTCAATAGCCTGCTCAATTTCATACGCATTTTCCGCGTCCGTAAGCTGGTCAGAAATATATGCCATTCGCATCAGCAGTCCAGACGAGTTATAGCCCTTGTCGGTGTCGAACCGATACCAGTCCTCAAACTGTTCATAAGGACTATAAGGGTTATCAACAGTGGTTAAAAAGCATCGAATCATAATTCAAAGCCTTTCTTACTTGTTAAGATTGTCATAAATCGTCGATTCAGGAACACCGCAAGCCTTTGCAATCTCTGCATAGCTATAGCCATTAGCCAACATCGCTTGTGCTTTGCCCAACTTAGCAGAAGACAACGTTGTGCTTGCTTTTGGCATTGCTCGTTTGATGATTTCATCCGACTTAGACGAGTTCAGAATCTTCATCAACTTGGAATCAGAGATTGCGCCAGCTTGAACTGCTTCCCATTCACGATCTGTGAACGTAATCTTTGTCTTGCTGCCGCTTGCGCCAACAGAATCACGTGCACGCTGCATCTCAACAGCTGCGATCTTCTTGATTTCTTTCTTGTCCTTCTTATAGTCCAAGCCCTGAGCCTGTACTTTAGCCTTAATATTCTCGTTTGCAATAATGGTAGCACGCCGTTCTTTCGGCTTATTACCAATAACCGCATTGAGCTTGGCGTTAATAGACTCAACCTCGGCTCTATATTTTTCGGCAGCATCAGGGCTTTTCTGAATGCCCTTCATATTTACTGCCTCTTTTCGTGCCTGATTAGCCAAAGCCTTCAGTTCATTTGAAAAATCGGCGTAGTAATTTTCTTGAATGGTACCGGAGGACAGGTCTCGTGCGTTGGGGTGCATAGAAATAAGGCTTACTTCCGTCATAGCTTGTACTCTCTTGCCCGTTTTGGGGTCAATATAAGTACGCCCGGACTCCTTATATATTTTTTCGCCCGTCTCTTTATCGATTCGGGCACTTCCCTTGCGCTCAGGCACTCGAACGGTCTGTTTTCTTCTGGATAAGAGCGTGGATGCACCGCCATATTTTTCAGTGCTGTCCTCTTGCACTCTGATCTGCCATTTTTGCTTCAGCTCTTGGATACCATTTTCACGTTCAGAACGTTTATAGTCCAGCTTATGCTTTTCTGCATCAATAACGACCATGGAATGCTTAACGGCACGAGCAATATCGCCTTCAGGTGCGCCGCGAAGAGTCATGTCAGTAATAAGATTGGAAATAATCCCCATCTCTTTCTGTTTTTCCTCTTTCTTCATGAGGCGCACGCCATTGGGATTTCCTTCGGGCACAGCATATGCAATCTTGGGGTCGAAGTCTTTCAAATCCTTCAGAGCGGGGGTGGATTTAATATCGACTTTGCTTGACTTTGGAATTGCTACAACTGTGTCACCATCAAAATCAGCACCTGACAAACGTTCTGCAACCTTTGCGTTGATGCCGATTGCGTCCTGCACATTGCCGAGATTTCTACGCCCGGACAAATTCTTGTTATTGACCGTTACAATAGGAATCTCAAAGGTTCCTGCATGAGGAAAACGAACCAGCGCGAGCTGGGTGCCATCAGGATATGTAGGACAATAGCATTCTCTTTCGCCGATTTTGGACAGTGGCAAAATAACTTTTGTCGCCTGACCCGGGAAAGAAGATGCTTTCAGGGTCATCGAGTTACCCTCGCAAGTATCTGCGAAATCAAGCAGCAGCTTTTTCCGAATCGTCGGATTGTCGTACTGCATAATCTCGTCATATTCTGCCTTGCGGTCGGCAACAGTAAGATCCAATTGCTGTTTCAGAAGTTTGAGCGGCTGTTTGGACAGAAACTGCGAAGAAAGGTTCTTTGCCATGGTGTCCCAGTCACCTTCTTCTTTCAGCTTATTGATGGGCGACAGATGTTCTTTTCCATCCTCACCAATATAGGTGCTCTGGCCATTTGCCTTGATAGATGCACCGAAAGGATTATCCGGGTCATCTTTGATAGGCTTTAAGACCTTCATTTTCGGAGTGCCGGATTTCTTATTGGTGTTGAACACCACATCATAGCCTTCAGGAATATCGTCAGAATATACCGCCATGCCTTTCAGGTAATGACTGTCATCCACCATGATACGAACCTGCGCATAATGCGATTTTCCGAGGTTCAGGTCAGCAACGCCTCTCCGAATCTCAATAACGCCATCTTTGTCCAAACCGCCTTCGTCACCGTATCGAATATAAACGCGGTCAGAACTCATGCTGCTGGGGCGCTGAAGCTTCTTGAACGTTTCGCCGCCATCTTCAGAATGGTATTCGCCAAGGGACTGGATTTCGTTCTGATGCTGATATGCATATTTCTGGTCGTATTCCGGCTTTGCCAGAACGGTGATGTTGGTCTGCTGGTTAATATTTGTCGGCTGACGGATACCCACGCCATAACGCTGATATCCGTGCTCTGCCTCCAAGACAAAAATAGCATCGTCCAAATCACCTTCCGAAACGCCCAGAACCAGATTCGTGCCTTCAGAAACATCGATCATGCCTTTCTTATCGACTTCTTTACGCAGCGTCTCGGCAATTTCTTTGGTTCTGGTATATTTATCAGGCTTGTCATTTTTCAGCATCGAACGAACCGTGGATTCGGACAAGCCCATCTCACGACCAATTTCCGTGGGGCCGAGGCCATCCTGTGATAAGGCGCGTGCACGGTCATATTTAAGCTGCTGACGTTCATGAATGGCTCTGCGCTGTGCCATACGGAATTCGGTAGCGCCCATCTTATATTCTTCGGGGAGAGAATCATTGATGGTCTGGAGAATATCCTTCTCCTTCATACCGCTCTTCTTCAGTTCATCAACACGCGACAGAAAATCGCCTGAGCGCTGATACGGGTTTTCGCCAGAACCCCACGGATATCTACCTGAGTGGCGTTTGGTGCCATAATGCTCCAGGATACTATCTTCCGATGCGATACCGAAATATCCTCGAATATCTCTTTCTACCGGATTCATGCTGTCGCTCCTAACTTCAGTTCAGTAATGATTTTATTGAACTCGATGATCTTACTAATGATAGGATCGATATCCTCACAAGTCGGATTTACGATCCAAATATCATCGTTCTGGTAGATGCGGTTCTCGATTTGAATATCACGAGGCTTAACACCATACTCCAAGCAGAAAAGCGCATCATAAATGAAAAGCTGCTCCATGTGTGCCGGTACCAGACCAGTCTTCAAATCGTGGATGCGCAGGAAGTTGTTTGCAAAATGAATTGTGTCGGCCGTACCATAGCAGTTCTCTGAATAATAAAGAACCACTTCCGGGGTCATGCAAAAGCCAATTGCATCGTTGACGTAAGCGTTGAGCGTCTTCTTGCTCCGAGGAAGCTTTTGCCCCAATGCGATACTTTCTGCAGCATATGCATGAAGCCGCGTTCCTCGCTCCTTCGCCTGATAGTTCACAAAGGACTCTGCAATCCGGGTGGCATCGTAATTGATCCAGTGATACTTACTCGCTCCCAGAAAAGCGTGCTGGCCTTGCAGTCGTGAATGATCGTTCCAGTTCATCCAGTATCTCCTCCTTGTTCTCAGGATAAATAAAAGAGGCATAGCTCATCTCGTTCATCTTGGCTACGTAGTAGTCTTGATTCGGACGATGCGATGCCTTTCCTGTCTTCTTTCCTTCGAGTGCTGCCCATCTGTCTCGATATAAAACCAAGAGATCCGGAATCCCTTGGATTTCATTCGGGTCGAGATGAACGACCATGCAGCCGGGAAAGCGTTTCTTCAGGTCTTTCACCAATCCTGTTTTGAATTTGTTCTCTAGCATACAAACCTCCAAAAATAAAAGAGGAACAGCATGTTTTTACGCACACTGTTCCTCCCATAAAAGAGCAAGAAATTTACGCGGGGATATTTGGTAATATTTGTCAATCTTTTAGAAGGGCAAAAATATAAGGACTGCCACAATTGTGACAATCCTCAAACTTTCGCCTTACAGATACCAAGTAAAGGGAGCCTCCTCATACATTTCAGGAGGACCTGCTCGCTTCTCTGCATTCGGATACATATATTCGCCATAATCGTTTTTCAGGCCAGTTTCATCATCCCAATAAGGCATGGGCCAGTCAATGTCGGAAATATCATAGACCTTACCACAGATAGGGCAACGCCACTTTTCCTGATTTCGCACCTTTCTCATCCTGACGCCATTACATTCGCACCAGGGCTCTTTCACATGAAGTTCTGTATCGCCATTGTAATAGCAGCGCACCAAATTATTTGCGCTGTCTAACGTAGTCCACTCGTGATAGCCAAACTCATTCTCATACTGGGCCATAAACGGAATTTCACGCTTTTTCATAACTTTGCACCTCGTAACTCAATTATATAGTTTTTGTCGTTCTTTTACAAGGTGAAAGTGGTGGCCCTCTTGGCCAATTCGAGCAGAAAACTCGCTGTGGCCAAAAACCCATTTTTATTTCCAACTACTATATATAAAATTTTTAATTTTTTTATTAAATTAAGAAAAAAAGTGGGTTTTTGGCCAAACGGCATATTTTCAACATATCTACGTTAAAAGTTGTGGCCATTTTTGCAAAAATTTTTGGCCACAAAGTGGGTTTTTGGCCATAAAATCGCCATTTTTTCACGCATTGACAACTATTGACAGAAATTCCACGAGAAAAAATGGGCAAAAATTCACACCGCGACAATCTTTGACAAATCTTGACATCAAAAAGAAAAGGCCCTGAAATTGCTCCAGAGCCTCCCCTTTTCAGCGGATGATGCCTAAATTTTCAAACATTGCCATGATAGAAACGTATGTCATGAGTGCTGCAAGTATCAGCAGTGTAACGAACAGGTAGCGTCTTCTCTCAGCTTCCTCTTCCTGTCGTTTCTTCTCTTTCAATGCCATGCGCATCATGATAATTTCCTTCAAGTCCTTAGAAAATCCCATCCAGAGCACACCCTTTCTGTTCCAAGAATATCAGTCCTTAATCATGATGTCAAGGTTGGTAATGTTTACCATCCGCTTGCAATGCTCATCCTTGTACCGGAAGACCACCGCCGCCATCGTTTCCTCATACGAAATCTCAGCGACAGGCTTCTGAATGGTCGGATTGGTACCACGAATACGTACCCAAACCTTGCCATCCTTGACGCTCTTCTCGTCAATGCCATAAATCCGCATCATAGCTTATCGTGCCTCCTCTCGCATCAAATATCTTGCAGAGATGTACAGAAACTGCTTCAACGGCATCGCCTGCCGAGGAGTATCGCCCAGCACCTTGTAATAAAGCGGCCCATGTGTCTGCTTCCGAACCACAGCATAATCTACCGCCCGACGAAGGAGCCTGTCCATCGCAATGGTGCTCGTGTGATACTTCACGCACAGTTTTCGGTTGATGTCTACAATGGTTGGCGATTCATTGCTCTGCAGAGCGCTTTTGAGAATATCAATAGCATCAATGAGAGCATCAAAACCACTCATCCAAACAGGCACACCCATGTTATCTACAAATTCGTATGTAGTCATCACGACCGTACCTCCACGTCCGGCAGAATATCCGTGTGGAAATAGAGCTTATAGTGGTATGGATCGGTATGAGTGCCGGTGATATCCTCAACGACATACATGGTGTACTCGTTCAGGTAAATATAATTTTTCTTATACTCGTTCGGACCAGTCTTCACCGTACACACCAGTTCGTTGCTGTCATTGTTCGAGATGGACATAACGCCTTCCATTTCAAGGATAACGTTGTCGGTACGCGCGTTATAGACCGTGATCCGGCGCTCAGCTTCAAAGTAGTTAGCCTGCTTGGAAATGTTCCGATTCACCTTATCTGCTTCGGAGCAGCTGCACAGAACAACACAGCCCACGAGCATCATCAGACATGCAAAGACACAAATAATACGATTTTTCATAGTCTCACTCCACTTCCTTACTGATTTTCACGAGTTTAATGGCAAGCCGCAGAAGAAGCATCTGGATTTCCTGGGCGTTCTTGAGTATTGCCGAAATATCCTGCGTTGACGAATGACTTTTTACTGTCAAGGACACCCAGGTATTCGGGTTAAACGTTTCTGCATAGCTTACCAGCATATCCGCAAAGTCCTCGCCATTAAGACTGATCATAAATGTTCCTGTTGAGGTAGTATGGTAAATATTTACACCGACTGTAGTTCGGAACATTCCAAAACCGAACTCATTAAGTGCGGCAATATATCTTTCATCAATTCCTTTCATGTTCACTTCACCATGCTACCCTTCCGCGTCTGGTCATCCTTCGGCCAGTACGTGTAAATATCATCGAACACCACCGGGATCTTGCTCTGCAGCTCCTTCAGCAGTGGGCACATCAGCTCCCGCATCTGAGGATGAGCCGCCACAGGAGTACGCAGCTTGAAGATGTTACGCCACTCACGATAGTTGGCCGTCACCACGATCTCGGTCTTCAGACACAGGGGTAGCACACAACGAGCCTGCTCGGGGCGCATACCGAGTGCGATCATATCCTTATAAAGGATTTCCGCAGATTCGCAGGAATCAAGCCAAGTGCTGCCAGGCGTATATTCTGCACTTTCACGTTTCTTGTCAGCATCAGTCAGCTCAATATAAAACGGCCGAATAAAGCTCAACTCCCCGCCAAATTTCTCACCCGCATAGTTGCAGTATCGGGTGCTCTCCTGTGCAAAGCTCGCAATGCGGTGCCGCACCAGCTCATTGGCCACGCCCCGGTCACACGTGAAGAGCACGCTCAGCTGAGAATGCTCCAGCATAGCCTCATGCTCCTGCTTCACCAGAAAGCGCACCAGCTTCTTCGCCGACTCACCATCTGGCGTGATCTTATCCTCGCTCTTGTAGCAGACCCGCGCCACCCGCTCGATCTGCTGCAGTTCTTTGATACCGCCCTCGGAAATATCAGTGAGGATTTCGTACTTAGGTTCAACGATTTTCATAATTAAATCTCCTTTTCATCAGTGAATCCACTATTTCGAGTTGACTAAGGCTCTTTCCATTGCCCCTTTGCTGAACTATGTACCCGAGATGAGCCATTTGTTTATGGTCGCAGGATTTCACTTTGGGACACTTCTGGCATTTTGGAGCAAGAATGGTAATCGCTCCAAAGTCTTCGTTCATAAACCAACCTCCTTCTTCAACTTACACTCCCAGTCGCCGCATGCCCGGGGAAATGTAATCAACAAACTCCAGCCGTAGTACCTCGCATTCCTCATAGGCACTGATGCCCTGCTCCTCGAGAATTTTTAGCGTGTCTTTTACCCGATGCGTGCCGCTCACGATAATGGCCTCGTATCCGTTCCATATCACAGAACCTGCCAACGTCATGAACAAACTGCGGCCAAGTTATGATTGAAGTTTTGGGCTTCGGATTCCAACCGATCTGGATATCGAGCATCTGCCACTCTTCAAATACTGGCACGCCATTATCTCGCAGAAAATTCGCAGCGGTAGTTTTGCCAGTCGGACCCTGCGGCCCATCAATAATGACCACGCTATACTCTCCGCTTTCAATCTTCTGTTTGATAGTGGGGAGTTCTTTTTTCAGTTCTTCAAAAGTCATCTTTGTCCTCCTTCTTCAACTTACACTCCCAGTCGCCGCAGATATCTCCGCAAGCGAACTTCTTCGCGGTCTTCATGCCTTTACGGATAGCCTCCTGCTTGTCGGTCGCCCTGACTTCAAAGGTCTGATGGCAGCCACCGTTGTCTGTGCAGGAAAATATAAAGGTATACTTTCTCATGCTTCTTGCCTCTCAAAATTTAATGGATCATACACGTATCCCATTGGCCAGTCCAGGCGTTCCAGCCAGCACGGATAATAGCGAAACGGAAGTCCCAATCCGAACCAGTTTGCGTTTAGAATCATAGCTTCTTCTCTTATAACAAGCGCGAGATGGAACCTGAAATATTTTCTTGATGCTGATTCCACTCGGTAAAATTCAAGTCCTGGATAGTACATAAATCATTCTCCTAGTCCACTAATACCGTAACGATAAAGTCAATAATGCTGTTCAACACACCAACGACCTTAAACAAAATATCTTTCACGAGGTTCTTTTGTTTTGGCTTATCGCAGGCGACGGCACATTCGGTTCTAACAGGCGCTTCATAGTTCCAAATATCTTCGCTCGGGCTTTTAATGACGTACTCTATCGGCATATTATTCGCGTACAATGTTACCACTTCAGAGTATTTGTCAATCAAGGCCATGTATTCTCGCATCTCATTCGCGCTCATGCCGCCGTAGCGAATGCTTTGAAGTGCTTGATTATATAAGTATTCCTCCAATGCTTCTCACCTCACAGTAAAATCCGAAACAGCGTAAACCAAATCACCTTCAGCGTAACCACAACGATGATCAGCCACGCGCAGATAACTATGGTCATTGCCAGCACATGGCCAAAGAACACTCCGAGTTTCGTCCAAATATCAGGTCTTTTCATCTCAATTCCTTTCTGCACTCAATTTCGTTTGCCGAAATATCATAATCAAACGCCAATTCCGTTTTGGAAGAAATCTCTTCGTCTTCTTCATCAGGTCCATTCCCGACGGGGTATGCTAACAATTCGATATTCTTGTAGTAGAACACCTTATAAAACGTCTTCACCCCGCACACCTCCTCACAGCATCAACCCGGCACTCCGCAGCGTTCAGTTCAAAAATAGCCGCATCCACAAATTCCGGGTCACAGTTCTCGAAGTGATTCCGCGCCACCTCCAGGTCACGCAAAGCCTCCCGCAGGGTATTGACCGTTGTCGGAATCGACTCCATGCGGAATATCTTTTTGACATACTCAGCGATTTTTCGCAGCATTTCTACGCCTCCACATCTTTGTGATCTGACGAGCCGTGAGCCAGCCCTCGACATCATAATGATCAACAAGTGCTAACCCGCACACCTCGATTAAATGAGGAGACCCGTATGTATGCGCCGGATTTATCTCGAACTGTAATCTGATATCCACCATCATGCGGTGCTCCAGGGCCGTAAACTTCAGGCTGGTTTTTATCGCTCTCTGGAAATCTTCTTTTCATTTCATGCGTGATGCCAGCTTTCGTAAGAAGATAATCCAGCTTCTGCATCTCGGTCATGTGATTCCAAACCCGGAGTTTCCAGGTTTTCTTAGACATGTTTCTCATTTCTGCATTTCCTTTCGTCAGCCTCCATGGTCTTTGCGATTTTATGCTGAATATAAAGCACACAGCCAGCCTGACTATCACACCCGAATGAAGCCAATAGTCCAGCAATAGCATTCAAAGAGTTCAAATCCTCTTCAGCAAATATCATTTAGCGTTCACCGTTCCTCCTGATACTCTATGATTTTGGTCACTTCGCTCCGAACCCGGTGTAAGAAACCACACATACCCGAGTAACCGCATTCCGCCAATGTGTCCGCGATATCGTCCAAAATGTCCATATCGGCTCTTGTGAGATTAACTTGAGGAATAACTTCAATGTTCTCCTCTGTGATAAATGGGGTATAGTCCCCACAATGGCAGCATTTAATGTTCATACGTTGCATGTAAGCATCTCCTCCGATGATAAAAATAAAGAGCCGCAGATTTCTCCACGGCTCTGTGCCTTAATGATTTCACCAGATTGATCCAATAGTTTCCCACGTCCACTTGTAAATCCCGATAATGCACGCAATCGGAAATACAACTGGTGTTATAATAATTCTCAACACCTTAGCTGCAAATATCATCTTTTTTGCACTCTCAGTAAGTTCAAGTTTAACGGGATGGAATTGTTTTCTTTCATCCATGCTAATCACCTCCATAATATGCGGAGATTTTTTCGCGCTTTACTTTGCCTTTTCCCTCTTATCCTTGAACTTCAGAGGTTTCACAGTCCCCTCCCGCGCACACTCCGTCAGGCACTCGTTGCAAGGCTCGTCCGTCTCCAGTACCTTGAAGTTCTCGCACTTCGGGCAGTAGGTCGCATAGTCCACTTCGCGCATCCAGTCATTCATACAATAATTCCTCCCATTTTGTCCCAGACAGGATGCAAAACCATAATTTCCTGGTCACAATCAGGGCATCTCAAAAATGCTGCGCCAGTTGCATCAAACCTTACCTTTTCAGGATGGCAAAGCTTCAACCCACGAGAAGTCTCCTTAGCCAGTGTTTTTCCGCAATAGCAGTGCACATTTTCATCTTCTTTTTTCTGCCCTTCTTCGGCATTTGGACTTACAGGAGGAGTCCACCGCTTTATGCCGCCACAATGAGGACAGGTAAAGGACACTTCGTTTTCACCCGTCCAGTGTCCTGTCACTTCTGCAAATGTGTGATTGCAGTATTTGCACTTCCAAGGGTGACTCACCCATTCTGGCTTTTCCTGCTTTTTTACACGAAACCTATCATCCAACTCAGGATGCGTCACCCGCTGGTTCAGTGCCCAGAGCAGGTTCCAGCAGGCAGCGCGCAGATGATCTTCATCGTCCATACCGACCATGTACTTTGCCAGATGCCGAGAAGCACTGTCCAGCAGCGAATGCAGCGGGATGCCCTTGTCCACATTGTGCTCGCCGTACTTCAGGGCACCTTCCTCGCAGTGCTTGCTGACCTCCATAATGCCGTACCAAGGCAGAAGATCCATCCGCCCCTTCCCTGTATGCATATCACGCTTGGCACCGGTTTCAAATTCGGTGCGGTCTCCAGAGTCTTTAATCATGCTAAAACCTCCTTCATTTGCTCCGGGGAGCAAATATCAAAATAATGATACACGTCGGCTTTTGTCAGTTCGGTCGCGATAAATAGGCCTTTACGCGAAATATAAACCACATTTTGCAGACCTTGCTCGATTGGGTTTCTAAACCAATACACGATGCTCGAGTCAGTCTTTACGGTTCTATGGCATCTCGCCGTAAGCACCGTTTTAACTCTCTTGATTGTCTTTTTTGAAGGATTACACATCGCTCTGGCCTCTTTCATATTTCAGAAAAACACCATACTCTTCCCTTACAAATAAGACCTTTCCCGTTTTTAGTGCCTCGATGTCTTTGTCCGTTATTACGAAAAAGCTATTGCCAAATGCAGACTGTTGTGGGCATACATCAAGCAAGTCAATCGGTTTAAGCGTTTCGTCGAACCAGCTTTCGACTCCTTCCTTCGTAACACGGCACGGTCGATTATCTCCCGTGCAACACCCATTCTCCATATAGCCGGGACATTTTTCATATGCCATAAACATCACGCTCCATAAAATTTTCTCTCGTTAAATTTCTTTTTGTCGTTTAAGGCTCTCCCTATCGCCAGATCAATACCGCTTCTGCTTTTCAAGTGGTAAAAATATAAATCTGTGTACGGCGTGTTCAAACGGTCAATGCGCCCAGAAGCCTGCTCCATGACCTTGTAGGAGTAGTTCTGTGAGTAAAATATAACGGTGTCTGTCTCAATGCAGTTCCAGCCTTCAGCGCCAGCGTTGTACTGCACAAGATAGACCCATTTATTTGTGTCCGGTATCGGCTGATGCTTGTGTCCATTCCACTGAGCCACTTCCACACCTGCATCATAGGGCAGGTTCATGAGAATATCCAACTCGTAGTCAAAGTTATAGAAGACTATAACCCTCGGTCTGGTCATACAAATATCCAGAACTTCCTGTTGCCGAGATGCATCCTCATTGACCACTCTCCGCAGACTTGAACAGAACTCACTTGCCGTTTCGATAGGCCGCCCTTCCCATGGATTCCACCGACTCATACAAATATCTTTGTACTTACGCTGGTCAAACCCAACATAAATGTTCTCATGATGAGAAACAGTCTTCCGTTCAAAGTCCATATCTACTAGAATCCGTTCTCGCAGCCTTACCAGACGCTGGATGTTCAAATATCTGTCGATTTTTTTATATTTCACGAAACGATTATAGACTATGTGCTGATTTTCAAATTCTGATTTAGTGCGATAGAATCCATTTGCAATAAATACTGGAATATAGTCAGACCAGCAGTCGCCTGGAGTCGCACTAAGCAAAATCCAGTCGTTATTACGTGTGATTCTCAAAAAGGCTTTTGACCATGCCCCATTACTAACAACTCGCTGCTCATCAAATATAAAAAACGCATTTTGTACGTCTATATATTTTTCGATATTGTTCCAAGAATCCACATTTACTGTATGGTTGTAAATACTATGCTCTTTGTCAGTAGACATGTAGAAATGGGCAAGTTCTTCATCCCATTCGCCCATATCTCGTTTGCGGGCTGTCGTGATGATGTACAAATCGGATGGTTCATTCATACAGACATAATTTTCTGTATTTACTTTCCCTCCGAACTTCGTATAATAAAATGCCAAACCCGTTCTTGATTTTCCGCTCCCAACACCGCCACATAGGATGCAGCCAATTTTCATTCGTTTAATCGCATCTAATTGGTAATCGTAGAGCGTTACACCTGCCATTAGTTGCATCACCTCATTTCTTCGTGAACATGAATGGCTTCAGGATAGCAATGGTTCTCGTAAGCCAACAATGCAATTGTGGCCTCCTCTTCATCTGCGCCCTCGCCAAATATCGTATATGCGAATATCTCTTTACCCTTGTAAGTAAAGACTTTCCATAACTGTTTCGGTTTCATAGCAGTGACCTCAGGAAATTTTCACAACGGTTTCCTTACCGCCCTGATTGCCGGTAATAGCGTCCGAAATAGAACCGTAAATTTTCTTAACGTTCTTCAGGTTGTCATTGAAGTCGTCCAGAATATCCTCCATGCTCTCTGCCAACTGATTCTTGGCCTCGTCTTTTACTTCTTCGCGCAGATCAGAAATATCAATCCGACCGAGCTGGTCCTTGATTTCCTTCTTTACGCTACCCTGCAGGGTTACATACTCCTTGTTAATGGCGGACTTGACCTGACGGGCTGTTTCTGCGTGAATATCCGTAATAGCCGCGCTAGTTGCCCGCTGGATTGCATAGTCAGTCCGGTTCACGACAGCTTTATCCACAGCATCCTTGATGATATACTCAGGGATCTGGATGGCGGCATCATCTGCCAATCGGTCAATTTTGCTGTCCAGCTTCTTCGCAAGGGTATTCATCTTGCAGTGAACTCCGACAGCGTAACCTGCACCGACCAGACCGATAACCCATCCTGCTGCATTCATATAGAACTCCATAGATTTTTTCATACTGATACTCCTTTGTTTTATGTGTGTATTTCGGACACTTGCAGGCCATACAGGATTCGAACCTGTCATGCTCGCCCTAGCGAATGACCCATATAAAAGGAGCCGTAGATTTCTCCACGGCTCCCGAAATTATTGCGATTACTGCTTCGGCTTCATACGCACAAAATATCTTTTACCGTCCTCGTCTTCAATCAGACAGTAGCAACGGCGAAACATCCTAGCATATTTCTCGATCATCTCATCAGAAAGAGAGCCAAAGTCATCTTCGGTCAGCCCTACAATCAGGAATGTACCAACTACATAGTCGTACATCTGAGCATCAGCATTATAGAGCGGCCGGTTGAACTCCAAGCCCAAGAGTTTACCTTCATCATTACAAATAAGGGCAACCTTGTCATCCCACGGGTAGGTTGCTTGAATCATGCCTCCAACCTCTTTCTGCAGAGATTCCAGCGAGCCATCAATTTCGATGACCTCCGGTCGGCACATCGGTTTGATACGCAATACTTTCATAGTTCTTCTCCTTTATTAAAATATAAATCTGAGCTGCTGCCTCTGAGAACGCCATTTGCGACGTGGGCACTCACCGGCTGGACCATTCAACGGAAGACTAACTCCTGCACTCAGAAATATCATTTAATAAATTTCGAGGTTTGCGAGGCGTGCATCACGACGCTTCTGCTCGATGATGTCAGGAGCAACGTAGCTGACATTCACCAGATAGGACGGGATGTTGTAGTTTTTCGCCGCGAGGTTCTCGATGATACAGCCACGATAGCCCTTGTCCTCATCGTAAATGCCGATGAAGCGGTCTGCCTCGGACAGCTTCTTGATGCTTTCGCCGAGATACCAAAGAGCCATATTGGTGTTCTCAGGAGGATCATCCTCAAAATAAGTCGGGATAACCTCCAGTTCTTCACCAAAGACAGCCTCCGCAATCTTGTGCATCTGCTCCATGGATGCTTTGATGGCGTATTCCGTGCGGTTGCGCATAGGAACACTGATAAACAGTTTCTTCATGTGCTCCTCCTTAGAACGGCATGTCGTTCGGATCGTTAGGCTCAGCCATCTCGCGCTGCTCATACTTAGCAGCATACGGGTCGGCATCTGCATCCTGCTCCACGTAGAGAATATCCGCGTACAGCGTGTACTGGCCGGGGTTGTTCCGGTTCTCATACAGGTTAGCCTGCAGGTTCACGTTCTTCACACGGATGTAGTCCAGCTGACCAATGTTCTCGGCATTGCAGGCAACCTTACGGCCGGTGGTAGTGATCCAGAAAACCTGCGGAGGCCACTTGGAGTCCATGTTGACCGTCACCGGGACATAGAAGGTCGGGATGAAAGGCTCATCATAGATATAGTTGGGGTTCGGTTTGGTCTGCTTGACGTTCAGCCCCATTTCGATGAGCTGCTGAGCCTGTTCCTTCGTAGGGATGACCACGTTCACACGCCGCCGGGACGAGCCGTAGCGGTCGCGATTCGGGTCGCCGGAGAAATTGGTGTCGAAAATGAATCTCGTATTGTCGATGTTTACCTTTGCTTTCATGGTAGAAACTCCTTTACTTTTTCTCGTTCTTGTCTGCTGCAGAATATCCGCGGTGCATCACCATGTATGCTTCGGTCAGCAGGCCCGTGATACCGTCCTTAGTCTGTGCTGCCATCTTATTCAGTTCTTTCAGCACCTGCGTAGAAGTAATTGCAACTTCGTGCATCTCGTCCGGCTTGCACCACTGCTTGAAAACCTTATGGAACCGGTTATCATTGCCTGCCATTTTCTTGACAATGGCCATAGCAAGCCCCTTTTCCATGTCGAAGGTATCTTCCGGGCCGCACTTCACCACCGTCTTGGTATTGTCAGACCAGAAGACAATCGTTGCGGGGTCGTTGAAGATGACTTTGCGAATGCTGACATTGCACATACCAAACCGCACAATATCATTCTTTTCGGCACGCTCCGTAGACTGTCGGGAGTAGTCAATTGCCATCGCAGTATAAATAGCCCTGTCAATGTCAATTCCCAGATTGCTTGCCGACACCCTAATCACGTCTTTGCTAGGATTCCAGGGAAGTTTTTCCATTTATCTCACCTCATAATTTCTTGCAGCTTCGTCCTGAATATCACCCCACGGCAAGTCAGGCTTTTGCCAAGGCGGCATTCCACCATCGTCCGATACGAACCATTCCAGGTCTCCGTACTGAGCAATAGTGTCCGCCGCCTCATCAACCATCTTGTCGAAATAGGAGCGGTCAATGCTATCCTCCAGATGAAGGTTATAGACCATTTCGCTTTCCAGCCAGCGGTAGTCTTTGGCGCCAGTGACTGAATTATATTTCGTCTCACCGTCGTCTCGGACGCCCGCTTCTCGCATCAGCAGCGCTCCGCCGCATCCGGGTTTGATGGGGCAGAATTGGCCAACGCGCCCCACGAAAATATAATTGTGCTCGTCTTCAGGCAGAGCCTCGTTTTTATCGAGGTAGATTGCGCCCTTAGAAACCGACTTGGTTTCACAAAGGTCATCGAACACAATATCTTCGTGGGAGAAAAGTGTCTTGAACACATACGGCACCTGAAACTGAGCACCAGTCGCAGTCCAATGACCACCCTTCTTCTCGTTCTTTTCAGGAATATAGCCGTACTGTGCCTTTGCTGTATCTGCATCGAGATACTTTGCGATATAAACGGCGTTGTTCACAAGGCACATCTTTTCGTATGTGGCCTCGTGCTCAAACGTGTACCCATACTTTTTCGCAAAATCCATGCAGAAGTCGATGATTTCAGGCGTGGCATCCGGAATCTTGATAGAGTCCGTTTTGATGTGCGCCACCGTGAAACCACGCTGCTGCACCTCATCCTGCAGAGTGCGCATAAATAAAGCCCCTCGAAGCGCCACAATGTTGTTGGCGTTCTTGGGGTTGCGGAAGGGATTATCAAAAGTTGCGCTTGTCAGCCCGTACACCGAGTTGATGGCGATTTTCAGAGCCTGTGCCAATGCTTTTGCCTGTGCGGGGTCATCCAGATACTTGGACAACTTACCGCCAAAGAGCTTCTTGGCCTTGCCATACTCACCATGTTTTACATAGATACGTACATCCATAAGGTCATTGAAGTTCTTGGTGTAGTCGCCGAAATAGTTCAAAGCAACGGCCGAGTGCGGGTGCAGAGAGGCGACGTCCAGCAGAGCAATGTTGTAGTACATACCGGGCTCGGCATAGACATAACCGCCAAGACCCAAATCGGTGCCGCGAAACATGTTGTGCATCCGACCGTCTTCACCTCTGACCCACTCATAACCCGGAAAGGCGTTGATGATGTTCTTGTCGGTCAGAATATCAGGCTCGACTTCTACCACCGAATCAGACTTACCCGTAGCCAAATCCGTATAGACCAGCTGAGGGTGCTTTTCCTTTCCGAAAATAATGCGCGTGGTCAGGCTGTTGGTGGTGTCGTTGACAGTCATTCCAGCAACATCTGCCAGAATCTCACGTGCAACGAAATCGGCCTTACGGTCTTTGGAGTTGAACACCGCTTCGGTGGCGATAACGTCATTGTCACAGTATTCTGCAACCTGCTCCCACTTCTCTTCCGGTACCGGCTGGTTCCAAGGCAAGCCAAGTTCCTGATGATGGATGCCCAGCTCAATCTCGAACTTTTTCAGGCTCTGCTTCTTCGAGGAAAAGTCATAAATATCCGTGTAGGACAGGTTATAGGCCTCGCCAAAGAAGCCCGCATGATCGTTGATAATGCGGTTCGACAGCGCGTACAGTTGCTCCGTATTCCAGCCGAGCATACAGGCCCAAAGCATGTGGTTGTCGTACTTGCGGTTATTGAATCCGATCAGTCGATACTGCGTCAGCTTCTCAATATCCGTAGGGCTAGGGTTAATCAACCGATTCACCGGCTTATCCTCACCGGCAAACTTCCAGTTGACCAGAAAGAGATTCGGAAACACCTCGCAGTCGAAAAATACGATGGGTGCCTTCTCGCCATCATCGACCTGCGATTTGACATCCTCTTTTGACTTGAAGTGCATCTTCGCCGTGATTTTCAGACAGGCATCGGCCTGGTTCGTGCTGTTTACGGCAAAGGCCAGAATTGCATTGCGCATGTCATCCACATTATAGGGAATCCCACTCTCGTAGGCTTCATCCATAATATGAGCGATAAAGTCAATGCTGGGTTTAGTATAGGGACTGATTTCTTTTGCGAGGGCTTTCTTAATGAGTACCCGCAGGTGCTTCTCATTTTGAATCTGCTTCACATCGACCATTGCTTTTTCTCCCTTCAATGGCAAGCCGCTGCTGATTTTGGCGACCGGAATATCATTGCACTTGGTCAGCATTCTTCTCAGCGAAGAATTCCCGGTGAACACCTTGACCTCAATATGCTCATCGTATACACGGCTCAGTTTGCTTGCGTCCCCTGTGTAAATATAGTGCAAGTGGATTCCTGCACCAGATTTACTCAGTTCTGCGTAGGTAGCAGGCCACTTGGACGCTGCCTCCAGATTTCGCTCAAAGCATTTCTTGCCATCGTCACCCGGAATATCAAAGTCAATGACGATGTGGGTTTCAGGGACTTTGACATAGTGGAGCTTAGAAGTAAGAATGTCTTTGAGCAGCGTTTTGACATTCTCCCACTTTTGCGTAGGAGTGCCATTTTCGTTCGCATACTGCGCAGGACAGTCCTTGCAAATATCATCAAAGAGAGAATGCTGTGGTTTCAGATCAATCCATGACTTGGATGGCTCCTCCTTTGAAGCTGCTTCTGCAGGTACGGGGTCTGCAAATTCTTTGAACTTGTCTGCCTTGAATCCACTATAGTAGCTCCGCACTCGTTCACCATTCACATCTTCAGCGCGTTCCTTGTAGTCCGCAAAGTAGTTCATCAGCTCTTCACGGAACGCACGCATCGAGTACGGGTAGACAACCTTTGCTCGCTGGTTATACTCGTCATACATCGCCCATGCTCGCTTCAGAGAGATGCCATCTTCTTTCTTGAAAATATAATACCGGTCGAGCATGAAGTTATAGAAGTCGTTGGAAGCGCCAAGCATCCTCGTCGGAATATAATCATCGTAGAGATGCTTGTTTTCCTCATAGACCTCTTTGCAGTGCCATGCGATACCGCCAAGCTCAAAGTCGGTCTTGGCATAGAGTTCAGAATATCTTTTCTGGGGAACCTTCTCGCCAGTGGGCACCACATCGATCAATCGACGAATCAAACCAGACTTCGCATCGGTAATCTTGACGGGTTTATTTGTGGCAAGGATCAGGAAGCTCTTAAACTGGTTGGCGTAAGCACTACGAAACTTCTCATTGACCATCATAGTTTCATGAGATACCAGCGAGTTCAGACGAGTGTTGTCCTCAATTTTGGACAAGTTACCTTCATGCTGAATCGCAATCAAAGGGTTTGCCTTGAATGCTTCCAACGAGAACGCATTGGATGCTGAACCTAGCGCCTGGGAATCGAACGCTGCATAATATCCAGTAAAGAGCTTCTGGATGATGTTCAGCACCGTGGACTTACCACTACCGGGCGGGCCATAGAGAACCATGAACTTCTGGATGGTCTTGGAATCACCATTGACAATAGAACCGATACACCACTCGATTTTCTCTCGCTCCTCTGGAGAATAGAGTGTCTGCATCAGCTCGTCATAGGCATCAATGTTCCCCGGTTCCAGCACATATGGAAGCCTCTTGGATGCATAGCTTTCCTTTTTGACCGGTGTGTTTGCAAATATCAGCTGCTCATCCAACGTGTGGTAGTTATCCCGCATCTGACGCTGACAATACTTGTGCCAGTTGTCGATCATGCCAGATTCCGCATCCCACATATGGAGCACCCGGTAGTTGTCCAGATGCTCTTTGTGCTCATTTGCGTAAATATCCAGCTCATGGTCAATCAGTTGGAGCGCATCCTGCTCATCAATGCTCCACAAACCTCGCTCTTCCAGCCAGATGGCGTAGAAATCAGAACCCCGAATCATCAGATCCTTCGACTTTTTGATGATGAATTTGGGATAGATTTCGATTACACCGCGTTTTCCCGTGCGCGTTGCAATCATCAGGAAATCAATCATTGGTAACTGACTTCCTCCTTTCTACGAGATCTGTATCAGACATCTTTTTTCGTGACACTTGCCTTGCCATCGCAGCAAATGTCCTTTTCAAACTGCATCTCTGCGAGTTCTGCTTCAGCGGCATCGGCACGTTCCTTTTCGGCCTTGCGTTTCTTCTCGCTCTCGTCCAGCATCTTGCAGGCAGTCCAGAACAGACCAATGGTGCCTACCAGCAGCAGGTTCTTGCCGAAAAGCTTGCCCTTCTGGGCGGCATCCAGTGCCAGCTGGGTCTGTGCGAGTTCGTAGTAAATGTTATTCATAGTCACTTTTCCTCCAGTAATTAAGGTCTGCCAAAATCAGCCGACCAATGTGTTCGGTATTCCTACATGCTGTAATTCGCATCAAAACGACGGAATCATGGAGAACTTGCTCTATTATGCCTTCCATCGGGATGCAAATTTTCGATACATACACCATCAGATATTGTTCTCGTTGAGATATGTCATTAGCTGATACCAGATGTCCAGCTTGCGCATATCCACGTTCGGGCTTATCAAAGTAAAGAGCCCACCAGCTCCAGTCGGCTGATAGGCTCTCTGATTGAAACGGTCGATAACGAACTGAGCACGACCTTCGTTGAACCGAGCATCATCCATAGCAGCCATTCCAAGGCTGACAATCATGCTCCAGAACCACTGTCCTACGCGGTTTCCTGCTTCAGAATCCGCCATAATATGCTCTTCGATGCGGATGGAAAGCGCCACCATCATCTCCAGCATACTGCACGGCATTCCTCTTGTTGCGTTGTTCATCGCAGCATAGGGAATGTTTCTCTCCTGAGCAAACCGATAGCGCAGGTCTCGCCCATCTTCAGCACGACTCGCATCCATCTCGCAGGATGGAATAAAGTCTTGCTGAAATAAAAACGCAAGCAGCTTATGGAAAGAAAGGTTTCTGGGCTCCCACCTTCCGCAAACCGTTTCACGCAGCCAGTCAAAATACTGACTGGTCATGTCGTTAAATATCATTCATACTCCTCTCCGGAGTTAGGATACAAGTCCGCATACTTATTGCGTACCTTCAGAACTTCATAGTCCTTCCGGTAGTTGTGATTGCGAACATGGACAAGATCAGGCTCTTCTGCTCCAAAATTATCCAGAGCCTTAGAGCCAATCACCTTTTCGATGTCCTCTACCCTGCTCCCATCACTGTCATAAGTCAGGATGCCGTCTGCATAGTAGGTCAGGAAGCTGGTTTCATAATCATCCTCGTTACCGAACTCGTCACTCGGAATGATTTCGATAGCCTCCATCGGCTCATGGGTCGGCTTCTCAGAATCTTCCTCCTGACGATACGGGCCGCTCACGAGATCATACGCCTTTTCGTTCGCCCGCTGCTCGATGGCCGTATCCAGTTCCTGCTCACGCTGCTTAAAATGGTTCCGAGCGTCCTCGACCAGTATATCTGCCTGCTTCTTGTAAATATCACGCATCAGGAAGTGCATCGTGGCCACACCAGCAGCAAATCCGCCTACAAATATCAAGGCATCATGCATCAGTTTTTTCATCTGCTTCTTCTCCTTTAATCGTCATCATGGTGAAGGCCAGTCCTCCAAAGAAGAGCGAAACGCTCATGAGGACCCCTCCAACCAGATGCCGCTTTCGTTTCGTGTCGGTCAAATAATCGAGGAATAAAAACACCGATTCTAAACCGTCCATAAATATCCTTTCACTCAGAAAGGACCGCCAGACCGGATACGAAGCATACTCCGGCCATGGCTGCAAATACATAGGAAAGAGTCTTTACGTATCTGGTCATAGCTTGTCCCTCCAAAATATCAGTTAGATTTTGTCGATGATGATGCCATCACAGTTGAAGTGCAGAATGACGGAACGCTCCTCGCCACGGAGAAAGCTCTTCAGTGCCTCATCGCTCGATTCAAAGCTCGTGAGGCCGAAATCCACATGGTTGTGCAGCGAAGTGTCGTTCGGATTATATACCCAGCCGACGACCTGGCCAGTAGGAGTGCGCAGAGACTGACCGCCGTGCGTGCCAATCATGGTGAGCACTTCATTCAGGAACAGGTGCCCCTGAGAACGCAGTTTCTTATTCGCTGCAGACTCCATGAGGAGCAGATAGTTCCGGTTCAGGTCGGCATCCCGCTCCCACGTATCCACAGTTTCATCGAAAATCAGAGTGCACGGATCATCTGACTGCTCGGCGATATCCTTGTACTCTTTGATGACTTCCTCCACGCCGTTCTCATCGACCTTCTTGGTTTCAACCTCCACAGCCTTAACGTTCTGCTCCAGTTCATGCTGTACTCGCTCACCAAAGCGGTCGGCGACGCGGTTCTTGTAGCCGTTGAAAGACTGCTCCAGTGCAATGTAAGCAGCTGTCAGCGTTGCGTTCCGCTTCGTCATGATATGATGGCTGCCGAACATGCAGCCGAGAGATGCTGCGCCCAGACCAATCGCAGGTGCATACACCTTTGCGAGCTTCATGCCGGTCTTAATATAAGTCGTGGTGATATCCTTCGTCAGGTCTTCCTTAGTGTAGGTCTCACCTTCGGACAGCTGGATCTCCCCAGCATCCACCTTATCCTTAGTCTCGTGGATTTTCTCCACGCTGGCCTTATGCTCAGCCAGAATATATTGCGCCTTCAGGGTTGCTTTGCAGGCCAGAACGGTTGCGGTCACGCCACCGATAGCAGCACCAACCACCATGATGGTCGGGCTTGCCTTCTTCAGCTTGAATGCAGTCTTAGACAACATCTGCGTTGCCTTGGTCATGATTTCTTTCTTTTTCATAAAATATCAGTCCTTTCAATTAGTTCAGAGGAACAGGCTTCGGGAAAACAATGGTATAGCCGCCGGGAACGCCCTTGATGGATGCAGGTCCGAGGTCATACCACCCATACTTGCAGTCCTGATAGTCACGAGCATCACGGGTAATTCCCACAACATCGTAAAAATCAGCAATCGTGACCTGCCCATATTCGTGGAGCGCATGACCCATCTCGTTCAGAACATCATTCGCATCGGCATAGCTATCGAAAGTGATGTTCTGCCAGTCCAGCCGGTTCGGGCGATAGTTGTTCTGCGGAGGACGGCTCTGATTTGCATTTGCGTAGTAGCTGCTGTAGCTGTTACGCTGCTGAGAATATCCGTTTGTATTGGTGCGGGAACGGTCAACACCAAACAGTGCGATATTGACCGCAGAGCACACCATGTTCTTGATGCCGGGCAGAATATAATCCGTCCACAGCTTTTCGCGAATTGTCTGCAGGTCTTCTGCCAGAAAGTTATGTGCCAGCTTCTGGATCTCGCTTTCCTGCTTGATGGTCACCTTACCGGTCGTGACCTTCTTCAGCTGTTTCTTAGGCGGTTCGCCAGTGGAGTTGATGCTGCTGGAAGGCATTTCGATTTTAGCCATTGGCCATACCCTCCTCTGCGTACTGGAGGATAGTTTCGCCGATTTCTCTGGCCGTTTCGGGCTTCCAAGTGGTGCCGAACGTCTTACCAGTCAGCTTGTCCGTGATGGAAATGAGGACCTTCTTCACGCCTTTGTCCGTGACAACAGGGTCAACATGAAGCCGATACTCCTTCAGGACGTTCTTGTAGCCCTTTTCGACCAGGATCTTGATGTAGGTCTTATCGCCTGCAACACCAACAGCCACACCCGCAGCAAAGATGCCACCAATTACTGCAGCCTTCTTCCAGTTGAACTTTTTGTCGTTTTTCTTTTCCATGGTAATTCTCCTTTGTAAAAATAAAAGGAGCCGCAGATTTCTCCACGGCTCCATCACGGTTGTCCAACAGATTATTCTTCGTCGGTTTCCACCACTTCGGTCACTTCTGCTTCGATGGGCTCGTCCTTTGCCTTCTTGCTGTCAATCCAGTTCTTCGCCTTGTAACACAGCGGAACGAGTACGTGCTTGCAGAGCAGCTCAGCGCCCTTGTAAGCTGCGGCACCAGCCAGCATAAATACTGCCGTCTTGCCAAAGCTACCAGATGCGCTCGGCATCTCTGCAGGGTTCTCGTCCACACTAGGCACCAAGTTATCGACCTCCGGCATTGCATCCGTCAGGTTCTCAGTCATAGCGTCCATGTTGTTCATCATTTCGTTTTCCATAGTGATTCTCCTTTAATTAAAATATAAATGTTGGAGTATACCTCCATAACAGTCGGTGAAAATTTCGCGAATCAGTACCCAAGCCACTTCGGAGGCGTGCTGTAGTCCAGGACCATGCAAGGCATTCCATCCTCGTCCAGCTTGGAACTGTAGAATGTTTCAATGGTCAGCGTGGAATCCGTATCCCAGCCCAGAAGGTCACCGTTCTTGGTGTGCTCCAGTCCCAGATAATCGAACAGGTCATTCTGGGTCACGCGAAAATCGCTGAGGAGCTGCTTGTTCAGGCCGTTCATCGCCCGGTCCAGTGCGTTTACGGTCGTTTTGAAATATCTTCCAGAGAAGCTTTCATAGCACTCGACCAGCTGGTCATAAGATGCGTCGCGTGCAGCAGGTACAATAACCGGTGTCTCTTCCGGCTGTTTTGCCATCTTGTCAAGGGTAATGGTCTGACGGAGTTCCTTCTCCTTATCCTCACCAATGGTTTCCACGACTTTCTCCTGATACTGCTTCAGGGCGCTTTCGCTCAGAGAATATGCGGCTGCCAGAGCTGCGTTGCGCCGGTCGTTCTCGTTCATGGCACCAATCATGCAGCCAGCAGATGCTACCATGGAAATTGCCGTAGGAATATAGGCCGGGGCAGCAGTCTTCACGATGGTTTTCACATCCAGCTTCTCCGTACCGAGCTCCTGCTTTTTCTCATCGAGCAGAATCATCGCCTTCGGGGTTGCTTTAACAGCGAAGACTACGCTCGTGACCATGCCTGCAATGCTGCCGCAGACCAGAATTTTGGGAAGGTTCTTTTTAATACCCTTTCCCACTTTCTTGCCAAATGTTTTCAGGTTCATTTTTCATACCTCCGTAAAATATAAAAGAAAGAGCCGCAGATTTCTCCGCAGCTCTTCGCTTCTTAGTAGAGCCTATCCTCCGCACAATGGCGGTTTTTATATGCTCCTCTCCTTCTTACCGGAGCAGGGTCATCCGTCAACCAACTGTAGAACCGAATCGGCTGCAGGAGCAAATACCAGATCAGCGCATCAAGTGCGCTAAGCATCGCTCGCCCCAACACCTTTAAGGCACCCAGCATCTCAGAATCCACCTGCTTGAAGTATTCACGATCAAACATAATTTTTACCTCCAATTCTTTTAGGATTTCTCCATAATAGCGTTGGAAATTTTCGCGATTAGAGGTTCTTTTCCGACAGCTGCTTGCGCACCTCTTCCTGAATCATGTCCCGCAGGTCGTCCTCGGTCTTCTGGTCTTCGATCAGGTCATGACCAAAGCCCATGATTGCGCTTGCTGCCAGCATTGCCATAGATGCAACTTTCCACCAGTTAATGTTCTTCATAAATATCAAGCTCCTTTATAGTCCAAATGCCGTTTCATAGCATCGTAGTCCAGAAATTCTTTGATCGGTTCCTGAAATGCTTCTACATAGTAGACTTGCAATCCATCATCGGTCGTTTGCTTGTAGTAGTTGAAGTCAATCCAGTAATACTCCCACTCATTGACAAGGTACTCAGCGCACCAGCCAAGTTGGTCACCTTCTGGCGTGAAGTCTAACTCCGGCAGATAAGAGGTAAAGTCGTTCATTGACAATTCGCCGTTTAATGCAAAATACCGATTCGCATTGTAAAAAGCGTCTGTCAATTCAACTTCGGTGGCATGAAAATATCTTTTTGAGATAGGCTCATAGCAGAGCAGCTTATCTTCAACCATGTCCGGGGTAGGCTTTTTGAGTGCCGACTGAGCATCCTTATAGATTTCCTTCTCGTGTTCGGCACCAACGTGCTGTGCAACCTCCCTGCGATACTCCTGATAAGCCTTTCCAAGCGCCATATAGCCAGCGGTCAGGCTCGCGATCTGCTTCTTGTTCAGTGCATTGGAGCCGAGGATACATGCTATAGTTCCTGCGCCAAGTGCTGCGGCAGGCAGATAGAACTTCCAGCAGTCCTTCACTTTCTGTTCGGTTGTGTAGGCAGACGGCCCGTAGTTCTCGCAGTCGATTGCAATCGTGTTTTTTTCGATCAGCTTCTGCGCCTTTGTGCTTGCTTTACCTGTTTCGATGGCAGTCAGCACCACACCCACGGAAGCACCGATTGCCAAGATTGTCCCGCCATTCTTTTTCAAGAACCGGGACGCGGATTTCATGAGGTTCATAGGCTTCTCCCTTCAAATATAAAAGACAAAGAGCCGCAGATTTCTCCACGGCTCCGTGCCTGTCATCAACAATTTCTCATCTTTTCACCAAGGCTGGCGAAACAGTTTGTAAAGATTTCAAATACTTTCTGATCACGCTTGCAATATTTGCTGTTGATTTTCGCATACGGCCAGTAAACCGCATGATTTAATCAATTGCACATAATATCGCTACACATACCAGAATCACTTCTACCATCTTTTTCATAATTTCATACCTCCAAAATGTTATTATGAGACTTCATATCTCCATAAGATGGGATGAATTTTTCGCGAAAAGAAAACAAAAAGAGCCTACGATTTCTCGTAAGCTCTCGCTGCAAAAATATCATTCAAGGAATCACATCAAGGATGCTATAGCACATCTTTCCGATTTCATTGGGCGCATAGTCATCGTCTAGGCCTTCATACATCAGCTCGTCGCCAACCCTCTCTTCAATTTCAGCCCACTCATCGGAGAACTCGTTAATTTTGGAGTAATCATAATCAAGTCCAAGTTTTTGCAGAAATTGAATCTGTTCTTTGGTCAACATCGCTATCACCTCTTCTTTGAATATTTTCTAAGTGTATCATGCCCTGTAGGCCACACGGTCGTGATGATGCCATTTTCAGGGTTGACATTGACCGTTGCCATTTTACCGATAAGTCTTTGGCTTGGTCTGCCCTTCCCGTCATACTTTGTCTTAATACTATCATGGTTCAAAGGCTTTTTCAAGGCGTCAAAAATGCCTTCTACTGTAACCGGCCTGCTCTTCTCTTCGCACCTATCCAGTGCATGAGCAGATATTGACGTAACAAGCACGCCATTGGCAGAATAAAAAGGCTTCTTTAACCGCCGAATAGTTCTTGCTTGGATAGAATATCTGTCGTGAGCCAGTTGTTCTTTTGTTCTCCGAACGCCCCATTTCATACCCTTGATACCATAGTGGTAAAGTTCCGTTGTTCCGTCACTCCATCGCCACATACTGTTCCTTTCTCGTCATACAATTCCTGCCTTCTTCAAAATATCCATGAGGTCAGCCTTCGGCATCTCGGCATCCAGTTCTAGGTGAACTTTCACCTTCTGCTCCTTATCAGACCATTTGGCCTGAATATCATCGAGATTGACCGTAATACCGTACTTCTGCTTGGCAATCGCCTTGTTGATAGCCGAAGAAATGATTCGGCGCATAAAGCTTGACCGGATAAGCATTAAGTCCTCCATAATGTTCTTCTCCTTTTCAGATTAAACTCCTATCAAACACTGTCTCCCAGCGTTCTTTTTTCAGTGGTTTCATACGTAAGGCCCACATGATTTGCCGGACTGTGACAGTGGGATAGCAGCCATTTGCATCTTTCTTCTTTGCATGATGGTCAAAATATTCCTTGAAACCAGCATGCAGATAGATTTTGTCGTTCAGCCATGGGTCAATAGCACTCCATGTGGTGGATTTCGTTTTCTCGTTGAAACGCTGTTGGATGACACAAAGCCCCTTTCCATGGTCCAGATATAATGTGCTGATGCGATAGACCGGGTGATTGCACCGGTACGTTTGACCATAGTAGCTCGTCCAATTTTCAGGTGGTAGATTATGGTATCTCATAAAAGAAAGAGAAGCCGCAGATTTCTCCACGGCCTCTCCTGTCCCTCCTTTATACAGACTTCTTTCCGTAATCCTTGTAGATCATCTTGCCATCCCGATAGCGGTCGTCGAACACCTGCACACCGCCTGCCGAACAGATCGCCCAGAACCGGTCATGGTGAATCATCAGAAATGCCCCCAGAGCGGTCGATGCAATACTAGCTACGACCTTCGCCACTTCGGTCTTCCAAGCCTTTTCCGCCTTGTCTGCCTCGATTCTGAGTTCATTTGTCTTCATCTGAAGCTCATCCTCTCGTGCATTCTTGTCGGCCAGGTTTGTTTTCTCCTTAACGCGAATTTCGTAGAACTTTGCAGCGCACTCATAGGCAGCCTTGTACTCATTGCTTCCCGGTGTCAGATCCTTAATTCGTTCAAGTTCGTGCTTAATCGTTTCGTCCATCAACTTTTCGTTCTGGACTGCATTCAGTTCTTCCATTTTGATTATCTCCTTTTTAAGTCAATATTTGGAGTTTTCTCCATTAAACAGAATGTTTTTCTTGCGGCTTCAGTTTATTCACCTTGTTCACTCTGAGAACAACATACTGTTTGTCGGCAAAGTCCACGGATTCCCCACCCAAGTTCAGAAACAGACTTGGGTTCTCGTTCTCGTCTGCCTGAGCAACGATAAGGGAGCCAATCGTTTCGGCCTCATAGTCAATCTTCCACCGAACGGCAGAACCGACCACGAAGCCAATGGTTGCGCAGATAAGCCCCAGACCAATGATGATGTACATTTTCAAATCTCCTTTGTAATAGAATAATGGATAAACCGGTCGTGTGCGTGATAAAAATAAAAGGAGTCGTAGATTTCTCCACGGCTCCTTTACGCCTTAAATGTCGTTTCTGATCAAGAACAGGTCGTTACGATTGCAAGCAGGTCTCACAATCCCTTTTGCCCGAATCAATGCGATTGCGTTGGCATAAGCCGCGCGTGCACTTTGAGCATTTTTGTACTCGCCTGTATCAATGTACATGACTTTCTGGTTGCTCTCAATGAATACGCGAATCTTGTCCATTGCGTTCACATAGCCTCGATCGTAGGTAGTCTTTACTCGTTTGCTCATAATAAATTCTCCTTTCAATTTTCAGAAGACATCCTTCCATAAAGGAGCCCGAAAAGTTCGCGATGGCTAACCTAGAATAAAAAAGAAAGAGAACGGGAATCGAACCCGCAGCCTCTGCATTCCAGCAGCGCTCTACCAATTGAGCTATCTCCTTCCATAAAGGAAGATGAAAATTTCGCGAACAAAAAGCAGAGGGCGTGTTTTTTAATTTACTTGTTGCCCTTTGTCTTGTCAGAATCCAAGCATTCTCTTGCCTTTTGCAGCTTGATGTATGCCACATATGCTTCCATGGTTGTTGCCACCAAGCAAATTGCAGCACTGCCAGCTTTCATAAAAGGTACAGTTCCTAAAAGTTTCTTTCCAATGACATATCTAGCTTTCATAATATCATCCTCCAATATGCCCTCTACTTTCATAAAGGAAAACGAAAATTTCACGAACGGGCAAAAAAGAAAAGAGCCGCGCTCACGATCAACTACAGTAGATTTCTCCACGGCTCCCAATCTGGTATGATTAGTTCAAATGTTTTACTCTGTAAAAGTTTACAGTACTTTCAAAGATGAACTTCGGTAAATCCTTCCATCCGTTTCGTACCCATGCCTCCATGGCATCCGATGCATCGTAAAACTTCGCCTTCCAAAGTTCTTCCCATGCTTTGTACCATCCGATGATGAAGCACCAAAACGTCCATGCCGCCAGGATAATTCCGATCAGTCCAATTTTCGTTAGTTTTTTCATCGTTTTTACCTCCAAAAATATCATTTGAGATTAAATCATCTCCATAAGACAAGCAAATCTTTTCGCGTCAAAAAAGGAAAGAGCCGCAGATTTCTCCACGGCCCAATACCTTAGATAGAACCCTCATCATTATCCATCGGATTGCTCTGTTCCTTGACTCTCGACTCAATTTCATCAAGTAATGCTAAAGTCTTATCGATTTCAGCAAACAATTTTCTTTTGATCTCGTTGTCCATAATATAAGCCTCCTAAATTGTTAAATGGTTTTATTCTTCCATAAAGGGCGCTGAAATTTTCGCGTCATTGCCGTTCTTTGCTCAGGAGCCAAAAGAAATAATGGTAAAACTTGTAGTATGTTTTCCTGCAGCATGGGCACCCATTAGCTCTCAGCGCATCATAGCACACTTCTTCCGTCACGCCTCTCAATACATATGGAGCAATAGCAGGTTCCAGTTTTGCTACACAGCGGTCGATAATATCAACGTGTGTTGAATAGTAGGCTCGTATCATAGCCTGCCGCTCCGTTGAGCTTTCCGGGAGGGTTCCTCTTACAATTCCAGAAACCTCATGGTTGTTTGATTCCCACCCATTGACTTGCTCTAAAGCCTTTTTCCAGTCCGGGTACTGCAAGCAAAAGTTTTTCAGCTCGTAGTAGCGATACTTGGTTATGTAGAAGGGGCTTTTCTTGGAGAGTTCTGGTTTTTCATTCCGCAATTTTTTCATGAACAGGGATTTCCTTTCTAATTTTGTTCAGAAAGGATAATACTGTCCAAAATGGTCGTGTGCGTGCCCCTTTTAATATTCTTGATGATGAATTATGCCAAGGCGAAGTAAATCGTTTAACCTAGAATAGAATTTGAGGGGCGAAAATCAGATAATTTTGCTAAGAGGACTGTGCTTCCGGTACATTTCAGCCAAATCATCTTGGTTCACATCCAAGTAGGCTTGTTCTGTAACTGTGACGCTGCTATGTCCCAACAGTCTGCTGAGTGTGTAAATATCTCCACCGCTCATAAGGAAACGTTTCGCAAAATTGTTGCGAAAAACGTGAGGGTGTATATCTTTAAGACCAATCCTCTGTGCGTACTTACGGACGTTCTTCTCAAAATTGCTTACTTCAAGAAATTTGCCTTTATTGGTGCAAAACAAAAAATCACTGTCGCGATAACGGTCTTTGTACTTTATCCAGCGCTGAAGCTGTGTTGCCATCTTGTCCGAGAAAAACACATGACGACCTTTCTTCCCCTTTGTATTCTCTGCCGGAAGGTAAATATAACGCTTTGGAAGGTTTACATCTGTCACCTGAATCATCAAACACTCGTTGATGCGCATTCCCGTATCGAGTAATAACTGAATGATAATGTAATCCCGGTATTCGCTGAAGTTGGCCGTATTCATGTTTCGCAGCAGCTTGCGAAAATCCTCGTCTGACACAAATTCAAGCGGACGGCGTTCTACTTTGATGTAATCCCTGCGCTTGACAGGTGAACGTAAAATCAGACCTTCTTCTACACACCAGTTAAAGAAAGCACTCATGTTCCGAAGATAGTTGTTGATGGTCACATCCGACACTTTCTTCCCGAAATCTATTCGCCGTTCCTGATAGTTCCCACTATTCGGGTTACTTGTAACGGTGTACTTGCCCCTTTCCTTTATCTGTTTTACATAATCCTGAATGACCACATGGGTGATTTTCTCGGTCTGTGTGATACCTTGCTCATCCAGCCATAGCATAAGGAGCCGCAGGGTTTGCTCATAGCTTCCAATTGTTTTTGTAGCCAATCCTTTGTTCTCACAGTGCTCAATGAACATCTCAACATCTCTTGCAAACATAAAAACCTCCTGTACACATCGGGCACTACACCCAATAAATACAGGAGATTTATTGCCTTGAATTTAAGCTATTTATCGGCCTGATTCCATACGTCCATACCTATTTTCACTATGTTTATCGGCATGCCATTCCAGTTATGGAAAATCGTGGAATCACAAGTTATGAATCAACGTTATCTTTTTACCCCACCCTCTGCCGTTTATCCAGCCGCATTTTGTCAGCTATCATCGCGATGAATTCGCTGTTGGTGGGCTTACCCCGCAGGTTGTGAATGGTATAGCCGAAGTAGCTGTTGAGGGTATCCACATCTCCCCTATCCCATGCCACCTCGATGGCGTGGCGGATGGCGCGCTCCACGCGGCTGGCGGTGGTGCCGTTTTTCTTAGCGATCTCCGGGTACAGACGCTTGGTCACAGCGTTGATGTACTCCGGCTCGTTCATGGTGAGCAGGATGGCATCCCGCAGGAACTGGTAGCCCTTGATGTGGGCGGGCACGCCGATCTGGTGCAAAATTTCGGTGACGGTCAGCTCGTCGCTGTCCACACTGGTGTGGAGCAGGTGCTTTTCCTGTCCGCTGGCTGCCTTGAGCACCCGGGCGGCAAGGACGCTTTCGTCAAAGGGCTTGACGAAATAATAGGCAAAGCCCTCGTCCAGCAGCTCCTGTACCATTTCCTCGCTCTGGAATGCGCCGGTGACGAAAAACGAGGTGTGGCGCTCGCCTGCGGCGTTGTAGCGCTGCTTGACCGCCAGCGCATCCAGCCCGGGCATAAAGGCGTCCAGCAGCACCACCTGCGGGCGAACGGCCAGCATCTTCTGCAAAACCTTATTTCCATCCTTTTCCACAACGGTCACTTCCACGCCCTTTTGCTCCAGCGCCTCGCGGCAGGCTTCTGTGATCTGAGCACCGGTATCCGACATCAAGAATCTCACTTTATCCATGGTTGTTTCCTCCAATGTGTGCAGTTCCTTTAATACCATGGATTTTACCATAATTTTCCAGACAGTTCAACGGTTTATTTTGGGAAATTATGGAAATTTAGCTCGAATGTCCTACTTTTTTATGCTGCCGCATCCGTTCCGGGCACGGAATGTGCCTGTTCCAGCATGGTTTGTGCAAAAATGCCGTAGCCTCGTGTCGGGTCATTGACCAGCACATGGGTCACTGCGCCCACCAGCCGCCCGTTTTGCAGGATAGGACTGCCGCTCATCCCCTGCACGATGCCGCCGGTCTGCGCCAGCAGTGCCGGGTCGGTGACGCGCAGCACCATGTTGCGGCGCGGGTCGGCATCGTTCACCTTTTCAATATAGACGTGGTAGCTGCGGGGCGTTTCGCCGCTGGTCGTGGTCAGGATCTCTGCCGCGCCGGGCAGCACCTCCTGCGCAAAGGCAAGTTCTGTCTGCTGCCCGGCAATGGTGGTGCTTACCGTGCCGTAGACGCCGTTTTCGCCGTTGATACAAATTCTGCCAAGGGCGTGGTCACTGATAAATTTGCCCTTCAGCTCCCCGGGGCTTCCGGCGGTACCGCCGGTGCAGCCCACGATCTGGCAGGCCACGATCTCGCCGCTGCGCAGGGCGACCTGCTCGCCGGTGTCGCTGTCGCTGATGGGGTGACCCAGCCCGGCAAACACCCCGGCCTGCGCATCCACAAAGGTCAGAGTACCCACCCCGGCGGAGGAATCCCGCACCCACATCCCTGCCCGCCACTGGGCGTTCTGGGCGTCCCACACCGGCAAAAGGGTGGTCTGCCGCTGCTCACCCTTGCGGATGTAGACCACCTCCACCGCCGTACCGGCAGCGGCTTCCAGCGCGGCATGGACCTGCTCGTTGGTCTCGGTGACGGTGCTTCCCATGCGGATGACCCGGTCGCCCAGCCGCAGCCCCGCCTGCTTTGCGGGGTTCACCGCGCCTGCGGCAGTGTGCACCTCGGAAAAGCCTACGACAAGCGCCCCCTCCGAGAACATTTTCACCCCAAAGGGCGTACCGCACACCGTGACCGTGGGGCGCTGCATCACGGTGGCGCGGATGGTCTTGACCGGCAGCCAGCCGCCCAGCGCCAATGTGGTCTGATAGCTGCCCGCTGCCCGGGTGCTGGCAACATTGCGGCTGCCGTGCCCGCGCAACGGCTCCACCCAGCCAAAGCGCGGCAGCGTGAGCGGCTGCTCCGGCTCCAGATAGACCTGTTCCGGCAGGGCGCACCACAGCCAGCCCAGCGCCGCCACGGCGCCCACCAGCAGATAAACACCTATGATCTTTATCCACCTGATGATGCTGTGCTTGGACATTTTACGGCCTCCCTGCGCATTTTTCGGGGTTAGTATGCGCAGAAAGGGACGAAAAAACCGCACCCGCATCCAAAAATGGACACAGGTGCGGTTATGGTTTTACAGGGACAGACGCTTATGCGTCCTGCAGCTCACCGCGGCTGGCGGCCTTGAGGTAGGCGAAGATGAACTCATCGATATCGCCATCCATCACGGCGTCCACGTTGCCGGTCTCATAGTTGGTGCGGTGATCCTTGACCATGGTGTAGGGCATGAACACATAGCTGCGGATCTGGTGACCCCAAGCGATCTCGTTCTGCACGCCCTTGATGTCATCGATCTTATCCATGTGCTGCTGCTTGGCGATCTGGTAGAGCTTGGCCTTCAGCATTTCCATAGCGTAGTCACGGTTCTGGAACTGGCTGCGCTGGGTCTGGCAGCTGACCACGATGCCGGTGGGCTTGTGGATCAGACGGACAGCGGAAGAGGTCTTGTTGATGTGCTGGCCGCCGGCACCGGAGGAGCGGTACACCTGCATCTCGATATCCTCGGGGCGGATGTCCACCTGAATGGTGTTGTCCAGCTCCGGCATGACCTCCAGAGAAGCAAAGCTGGTCTGGCGGCGGGCGTTGGCGTCAAAGGGAGAGACACGCACCAAACGGTGCACGCCGTTCTCGCTCTTGAGCAGGCCGTAGGCATTGGCGCCCTTGACCATCATGGAAGCACTCTTCAAGCCAGCCTCGTCGCCGTCCTGATAGTCCAGCACCTCCACGGTCATGCCGTGTGCCTGTGCCCACTTATTATACATACGATACAGCATCTCGGCCCAGTCCTGTGCCTCGGTGCCGCCGGTGCCTGCGTGGAAGGTAAGGATGGCGTTGCTGTGGTCGTACTCGCCGTTCAGCATGGTCATCAGCTGCAGCTCCTCCACAGCCTTGCCCACGGTGTTCACGGCCTCCTCGGCCTCGGGGACCATGGCGGGGTCGTACTCCTCGTCCAGCATCTCCAGCATGGTCTCTGCGTCATCGTACAGACCCTGCAGCTTCTCAAAGCGGTTCAGCTTGCCCTTCAGGTCGCCGACCTCGTCAAACACCTTTTTGCTCAGCTCGGCGTCATCATAAAAGCCGGGGCGGGACATGGTGTGCTCCAGCTCCTGCACGCGCTTGCGGCTTGCTTCAATGGCCAGTGCTTCCTCCAGGTCCTTAACGGCCTTGGCGTGCTCGGCCAGCTGCACCTTCAGTTCATCAGTCGTGATCATTCTCTAAGTTCCTCTCGTTCAAGGGTTTACATCATAACAGTAATATCCCCGGCAAAGTGCAAAACGCACGCGCAGCGCGCAATTTCTGCCTCGCCAAAAGACACAGTTTATACACAGATACTTCATTAGTATACCGAGAATCTGTGATAAAGTAAAGAGGAAAAATACTATCTTGCCGGAATTTTGAAGATTTTCACCTTTTCTTTTCATTCCCGGGGGAGTATAATACCAGTATGATCGATTTCACAGGAGGATATCATGCCGAAATATTATGGCTGTCCCTGTGAGGGCTGCGGCAAGCCGCTGACCCTTCAGGACGACATCGTGGTCTGCCCGGACTGCGGTGCACCCTATCACCGCACCTGCTATGAGAAGATGGGCCTGTGCATCCATGCCCCTGCCCATGGCGCAGGCTATGAGTGGAAGTTCCCTTATCAGGATGCGCAGCTGCGCACCTGCCCCACCTGCGGGGAGCGTACCCTGCGCAGCGAGAGCGTCTGCCGCTGCTGCGGCGCCGCCCTGCCCCCTGAGAGCGCAGAGCAGCCCAACGACCGCGCTGCCGCCAGCGCCGAGCAGAACCGGGATTTCGATTACAGTGGGATGTACCGGGACGAGATGTACCGCAGCTTTACCGAGAAGGTCGTTGACCCGGTGCACCGCAACGTGCGCGCCGCCTTTGGCAAGGACGAGCTGATTGACGGCGTACCCTATCAGGACTGGGTGGATTTTATCGGCACGGCCGCACCGGTCTACCTGAACGATTACAGCCAGATGCAGCTGCGCCACTCCAAGATCTCCATGAGCTTTTCGGCGCTGCTGTTCGGCCCGTTCTACTTTTTCTACCGCAAGGCGTGGAAGCCCGCCTTCGGCTTTCTGGCCGCAGAGCTGCTGCTGTTCGTTCCTACCTTAATCAGTATGATGCAGACCACCGGCAGCCCCCTGACCGCCGGAATCAGCGCCTCTACGCTGGTGTTCCTGAGCCGCATCATGTCCTTTCTCAGCTTTGCACTGATGCTGGTGCGGGGGCTGTATGGCAAGTGGCTCTACCGCCGCAGTGCTGCGGCACGCATCCGCCGCATCCGTGCCGAGTTCCCGGACCCGGAGCAGCGCCGCGCCGTGCTGAACGCACAGGGCGGTGTCAGCTTTGCCGCCTGCATCGGGGCGTTCATCCTGTTAATGGTAGTAGGCAGCCTTTGCTCCATGCTGCTGGGGCCGGACCTGAACGCACTGGTCGGCACCTTTATCTGACAATGGTTCATGCAGGACGGGGATCCTGCTGAAAAGCGCGGTTCGCCGTGCATAAAATGAAAACATGGGAGAATCATCATGAAAAAAGTCACCAAAGCCGTTATTCCGGCTGCGGGTCTTGGCACCCGTGTGCTGCCCGCCACCAAGGCGATGCCCAAGGGAATGCTGCCCATCGTAGACAAGCCCGCCATCCAGTATCTGGTGGAGGAGGCCGTCCGCTCCGGCATTACCGATATCCTGATCATTCTGGGCCGCAACCAGAGCATTATCGAGGATCACTTTGACCGCAGCCCCGAGCTGGAGGAAAAGCTGGCAAAGCCCGGCAAGGAAAAGATGCTGGAGGAGTGTCTGGGCATCGCCAATATGGCCAACATCCTGTTTGTGCGCCAGAAGGAGACGCTGGGTCTGGGTCACGCAGTCAACACCGCCAAGGCCTTTACCGGCGATGATCCCTTTGTGGTCATTTACGGCGACGACGTGATCTGGGGCGAGGACCCGGTCTGCGCCCAGCTGATCCGCGCCTACGAGGAGTTCGGCCGCCCGGTTGCCGGCGTGTCCGCTGTGCCTTGGGAGGACGTGAGCCGCTATTGCAGCTTAAAGACCACCCCTATCCACGACAACTACTTCTTTGTGGACGATATGATCGAGAAGCCCAAGAAGGGGCAGGAGTTCAGCAACTATTCCATTCTGGGCCGTGTGTTGTTGACCCCGGAGATCTACGAGATCCTTGCCCACACCAAGCCCGGTGCCGGCGGCGAGATTCAGCTGACCGATGCCATGGCAGAGTATGCCCGTACCCGCGGCGGCATGACCGCCGTGGAATTCACCGGCAAGCACTACGATATGGGCAACAAGCTCAAGGTCGTGGAGGCGCAGGTAGAGCTGGCACTGCAGCATCCTGAGATCGGCGAGGAGTTCCGCGCCTACCTGAAGGAGTTCTGCAAGACGCTGTAAAATATGTTGCGCAAATAAAAACGGGGCTGTTGCACGAAACCATGTGCGGCAGCCCCGTTTTTGCATATCTTCAGACAAAAAAGGGGTTCAGAAACGCCCGCAGCTGTTTCTGAACCCCAAGTATAAAAACAAAATTCCTGATTTAGTTTGCCTGACTGGGATGCGGCACAGGCGGATGCTTGGTGAACATGGCCTTGAGTGCCAGCGGGGTAGCCACGCTGGACACCACGATCAGCAGGATCACAGCGGTAAAATAGACCGGGTCTACCACGCCGATGGCCAGACCCTTCTGTGCCACGATCAGCGCCACCTCGCCGCGGGTCATCATACCGACGCCGACCTTCAGGGAGTCGTCCCAGTTGAAGCGGCAGAGCTTTGCTGCCAGACCGCAGCCAATGATCTTGGTGATCAGTGCCACCACCACAAAGCAGACGCAGAACAGTAAGATCTCCGGGGTCAGGCCGCTGATATCGGTCTTGAGGCCGATGGAGGCAAAGAAGATGGGCGCAAAGATAACATAGTTGCTGATATCCACACGGCGCTCCACATAGGGTGCGTCCTCCATGGTGCACAGCACGATACCTGCAATGTAGGCGCCGGTGATATCGGCAATACCGAAGTACTCCTCTGCAATATAAGCCATAGCAAAGCAGAACGCCATACTTACGATGGTAATACGCTGGGTGTGGGGGTTGCGCTGATCCAGCCACTTCATGGCGTAGTGCACCACAAGGCCAACGCCCAGTGCGGTGGCAAAGAACAGCACCGTATTGAACAGCACCTTGCCCAGACCCGTGCCGGTGCCGCTGCTGGCGCCCAGCACACAGGTGAGCACTACGATGCCAATGACATCATCAATGACCGCGGCACTGACGATGGTGGTGCCCAGAAAGCTCTTCAGGTGGCCAAGCTCCTGCAGGGTGGCCACCGTGATGGACACGCTGGTGGCGGTCATGATGGTGCCGATGAACAGTGCACGGTAGAACTCCGGGCTGCCGACTGCGGCAAAGCCGTAGAACGCACCATATAATAAGGTGCCGCCCACCAGAGGCACAGCCACGCCAACGGTGGCGATCAGGGTGGCGATGGGGCCAGCCTTGATCAACTCCTTCAGATTGGTGCCGAGGCCGGTGGTGAACATGAGCATCACAACGCCGATCTCTGCAAAGATGGAGATGGAGTCGCTGATCTGCACCAGATTCAGCACACAGGGGCCGATGAGCAGGCCGGCGATGATCTCGCCCACCACCTGCGGCGCCTTGCACTTGCGCGCCAGCAGACCAAAAAATTTCGCGCTTAAGATTATAATTGCCAGATCCCGAAACAACGAATACATGGATTATCCTCCTTTAATTTTTCCCACTTCCCTGCCACTGCCGGAGCCCCGGCCCTGCCATACTGCAGGGAAAGCGTCTACATTATAGTCCTTTTTACCAAAAAATGCAAAACATTTTTTATCGTTCTTTTTGCCAAAAAAGCTTGACAGAAGCAAAGAAGCTTGCTATAATAAATTGCTGTCTGAACAGACACGCCGCACAGGCCGCGATGCCGCAGCCTGTGTACCCTTGGCCTTGCAGATCCGCAGGGCCCTCAAGTCCAAAAGGAGGTGCTACAAAAATGGCAAAGTACGAAACCATGCTGATTACCAGCGCCGCTCTCGATGAGGAGGCTTCCGCCGCTCTGGTGGGTAAGTTCAAGTCCCTGATCGAGGCTAACGGTACGATCGATTCTATCGACGAGTGGGGCAAGCGCCGTCTGGCCTACCCCATCAACGACGAGGAAGAGGGCGTCTACACCGTGATCAACTTCACCAGCGAGCCCAGCTTCCCCGCTGAGCTGGACCGTGTGTACAAGATCACTGAAGGCGTTATGCGCAGCCTGATCATTGCTCACGAGGAGTAATTCTTCTGTGACCGAAAGGGAGACCGTACTATGTTGAATGTTGTTGCTATCATGGGTCGCCTTGTGGCAGACCCGGAACTGCGTACCACTACGCAGGGAACCAATGTGTGCAGCTTCCGCATTGCCTGCGACCGCAATTTTGCACGTCAGGGCGAGCAGCGTCAGGCCGATTTCATTGATATCGTTGCATGGCGTCAGCAGGCGGAGTTTGTGAGCAAGTATTTCCAGAAGGGCAGCCTGATTGCCATTGAAGGCAGTCTGCAGACCCGTCAGTATCAGGATAAGAACGGCAACAACCGCACCGCAGTAGAGGTTGTAGCAAACAACATCAACTTTGCAGGCCCCAAGAGCAGCAATGCAGGCAACGGAAACGGCTATCAGAATGCCGCTCCGTCCTACCAGAACGCAGCGCCTGCCCGTCCGGCTGCTGTGGAGGCAGCTCCCAGCTACTCTGCCGGTAATGCCGACGACTTCGCCGTCATCGACGACAGCGACGACCTGCCGTTCTGACACGAAACGGTCCATCCGTTAAAAATCCAATAGGAGGTAATAAGCAATGGCTTTTGAAAGAACCGAAGGCTCTCGCCCCGCACGCCCCATGCGTCGCGGCCGCAAGAAGGTTTGCAGCTTCTGTGTCGATCGCATCGACACCATCGATTACAAGGACGTGCCCCGTCTGCGTAAGTACGTCTCTGAGCGTGCAAAGATCATTCCCCGCCGTGTGACCGGCACTTGCGCTTATCATCAGCGCGCACTGACCATCGCCATCAAGCGTGCTCGTCACGTTGCTCTGATGCCCTACGTCAGCGACTAATCTTTAAAGAACCAACCCGATCAAAATAATCAGCAATCAGCAAAGCGCTCTCACCGATGACAAGGTGAGCGCGCTTTTTTGTTGTCCTTTTCCGGGTGGCAGTTTCCCTGCCCCACCGCCTCGATCCGCCAGTGCAGTGCGCTGCCCGCTCCCCTGTTTTGTGTGCGCAGCCGCTGCACCAAGGCTGACCAGAATACCCTGCCGGAGCATTTCTCGGGAACGTTTCCGCTGCCTTGTTCTTGTATACAATTTACAAATTCTCCACTAGCGTCGTGCAAAAAGTTACAAACCGGTACGATAATTTCCGGTTGGTTTTGACTTGTACCGGGAATTATCGGTATTTTCAGCTTTGCTGCTTTGCGTGCAAATCAAACTGCACAAATGCGAGGGGCAGCATTGCACACCTTGTACAAAGTTGAATCACCCTTATTGATTTTTTATACAAAATGTGCCATACTATTGTCACTGGAAACGTTCCCGACAACGTTCCCGAAACACTTTCAGAAAGCGAGGTTCTCCGACGTGGCAAACCTGACCATCAAGGATATCGCACGAATCAGCGGCTGCTCTGTCAGCACCATCTCCCGTGTGATCAACGACAGGCCGGATGTGCGTCCTGAGACCAAGGAACACGTTCTGAAGGTAATGCGGGAGGCCGGGTTCGTGCCCAACACCAACGCCCGACAGCTGAAGATCCAGCAGTCCCGCAGTCTTGTGTTTGTGGTAAAGGGCACCCGGAACATCTTCTTCTCGGATTTTCTGGTGCAGCTCCAGCGCGCCGCCACCCTGTATGGGTACAACGGCATCGTCTCTTACTTGGATGAGAACGCCAACGAGATCGATGCCGCCGAAAAGATCCTGCGGGAGATCAAGCCCAAGGGAATCATCTTCTTAGGCGGCAGCGTGGCAAACTTCCAGCGGGGCTTTGACAGCATCAATGTCCCCTCCGTGCTCACCACGCTGGTCACGGACGAGCTGGACTTTCCCAATCTTTCCATGGTGGGCGTGGATGACCGGGCAGCGGCCTATACCGCTGTGGACTATCTCATCCGGCAGGGGCACCGTAAGATCGCCGTTCTGGGCGGTCCGGTGACCAGCTATCCCAGCGTGATGCGCCGCAAGGGTGCACAGCAGGCCATGGAGGATGCGGGTATCCTGTTCAACGACAAGCTGTACGGCCTGTCCAACTACGATTTCGAATCCGCCTACCACGCCATGAACAGCCTGCTGGCCCGCCGGGCAGAGTTCACCGCCCTGTTCGCCATGAGCGACGTTATCGCCTTTGGCGCCATCCGGGCACTGGTAAGTGCCGGGCTCCGGGTGCCGGAGGATGTTTCGGTGATCGGCTTTGACGGCATTACGATGTCCCGCTACTGCGTGCCGGTGATGACCACCATCGTCCAGCCCAGCGAGCAGATCGCGCTGCAAAGCATTGAGCTGCTGGTGCGGCAGATCGAACATGGCTCCCCTGCCCAGACCGTGACCCTGCAGCCGGAGCTGCAGCAGGGCGAAAGCGTAAGGGCGATTTAAATTTTGTTTTCCCTCCGTCGAAGGACGGAGAGTATATAGTTGATCTGTAATTTTAATAAGAAGGAGAACTTATTATGAAAAAGATGATCACTCGTCGTAACTTCCTGAAGGCCGCTGGCGTTTCTGCCGCTGCTCTGGGTCTGGCTGCCTGCGGCGGCTCTTCCAGCAGCACCGCTTCCTCTGCTGCCGGTTCTACCGCTGCTTCCAGCACCGCTGCAAAGGCAGACGGCAAGGTCTACTACCTGAACTTCAAGCCCGAGCAGGATCAGGATTGGCAGGATCTGGCTGCTGAGTACACCAAGGAGACCGGTGTGCCTGTGACCGTTGTCACCGCTGCTTCCGGCCAGTACGAGACCACCCTGATGAGCGAGATGGAGAAGAGCGAGGCTCCCACCCTGTTTCAGGTGAACGGCCCTGTGGGTCTGGCTAACTGGAAGGACTACTGCTACGATCTGTCCGGCAGCCCTGTCTACGGCGAGCTGACCAGCGACTCCTTCGCTCTGAAGGACGGCGACGCTGTTACCAGCATTGCATACGTCATCGAGACCTACGGCATCATCTACAACAAGGAACTGCTGACCGCCGCCGGTTACAAGCAGGAGGACATCAAGGGCTTTGCCGACCTGAAGAAGGTTGCTGACGACATTCAGGCCCGTAAGGCTGAGCTGGGCGTGGACGGTGCTTTCACCTCCGCCGGTATGGACGGTTCTTCTGACTGGCGTTTCAAGACCCATCTGGCAAACCTGCCCATCTACTACGAGTACAAGGCAGACGGCATCGGCTCTACCGACGCCATCAAGGGCACCTATCTGGACGACTACAAGCAGATCTGGGATCTGTACATCACCGATTCCACCTGCGATCCCAAGCTGCTGGCCTCCAAGACCGGCAACGACGCTGTGGCTGAGTTTGTGGGCAAGAAGGCTGTGTTCTACCAGAACGGCACCTGGGCTTACAACGATGTGAAGGATCTGGGCGACGACAATCTGGGTATGCTGCCCATCTACATCGGCGCTGAGGGCGAGGAGAATCAGGGTCTGTGCACCGGCTCCGAGAACTTCTGGTGTGTGAACAATCAGGCCAGCGAGGCCGACATTCAGGCTACTCTGGACTTCCTGTACTGGTGTGTCACCTCTGAGACCGGCACCAGCGCAATGGCTGACAAGATGGGCTTCGTCATCCCCTTCAAGAAGGCTAAGGACTCTACCAACCCCCTGATCACCATTGCAAACGAGTATGTGGCTGACGGCAAGACCAGTGTTGACTGGTGCTTCTCCACCATGCCCTCCGAGGAGTGGAAGAACGGCGTGGGCAGCGCTCTGACTGCATACGCAGCAGGCACCGGCAAGTGGGACGACGTTGTCACCGCATTTGTGGATGGCTGGGCCAAGGAGTACAAGCTGGCCAACGGCTAAGTCTTTGACCGGAGATCTCCCTAGGAATTAAAACGGGAGGCGGGCGATAAGTTCGCCCGCCTCCTTTCCTTTTTATCAAACAGCTCCCTCAGGAGGTACATCATGCAAAAAGCCATTAGTAAATACTGGCCGATCTTTGTGCTGCCTACGCTGGTCGCCTTTATCATCGGCTTTATCTGGCCCTTTATCTGGGGCGTTTACCTGTCCTTCCAGCGGTTCACTACCGTTTCCAAGACCACCTTTGTGGGCATCCAGAACTACATCTCGGTATTTCAGGATTCCACCTTCCTGCACGCTTTCGGCTTTACGGCGGTGTTTACCGTGGTAAGCACCGTGCTCATCAACGTGTGCGCCTTTGCCATTGCACTGGTGCTGACCCGCGGCATCAAGGGCACCAACATCTTCCGTACCGTGTTCTTTATGCCCAACCTGATCGGCGGCATCCTGCTGGGCTACATCTGGCAGATCCTGCTCAACGGCGTGCTGGCAAACCTGCAGAAGCCCCTGCTGGCACTGGATGCTAAGGCCGGCTTTGTCGGTCTGGTCATCCTGATGTGCTGGCAGCAGATCGGCTACATGATGATCATCTATGTGGCCGGCCTGCAGAGCGTGCCCGGCGACCTGATCGAGGCAGCCAAGATCGACGGTGCCAACGACCGTGAGATCCTGTTCAAGATCAAGATCCCCATGGTCATGCCCAGCGTGACCATCTGCACCTTCCTGACCCTGACCAACAGCTTTAAGCTGTTCGACCAGAACGTGGCCCTGACCGCAGGCGAGCCCGCAAACGCAAGTGAAATGCTGGCTCTGAACATCTACAACACCTTCTACGGCCGCTCCGGTGCGCAGTGGAAGGGCATCGGTCAGGCAAAGGCCGTGGTGTTCTTCCTGATCGTGGTGGTCATCTCGCTGATCCAGCTCCACTTTACCCGCTCTAAGGAGGTGCAGCAGTAATGTCGAAACAGAAAAGAACCTGGGATGTCATCCTTACTGTTGTAATGGTGCTTCTCTGCCTGCTGTGGATCTACCCCATCGTACTGATCCTGCTGAACAGCTTAAAGACCGAGGGCAGCTTTACCACCTCTACGGTGTTCCGTCTGCCCACCGCCGAGACCTTTGCCGGACTGCGCAACTACGTTTACGGCGTGACCAAGATGAACTTCCTCTCCAGCATGGGCTACAGCCTTCTGATCACCATCACCAGTGTGGTGCTGATCCTGCTGTGCTGCTCCATGACCGGTTGGTACCTGACCCGCGTGAACAACAAGCTGAGCAAGTTCATGAACCTGCTGATCGTGTTCTCCATGGTCGTCCCCTTCCAGATGGTCATGTTCACCCTGTCCAAGACCGCTGACCGTCTGAAGCTGAACAATCCTTGGAACATCTGCATCATCTATCTGGGCTTCGGCGCCGGTCTGGCCGTGTTCATGTTTACCGGCTTTATGAAGAGCGTGCCCATGGAGATCGAGGAAGCCGCCATGATCGACGGCTGCAACCCCATCCAGATTTTCTTCAAGATCGTGTTCCCCATTCTGAAGCCTACCATGATCTCCACCGCTATTCTGGAGACCATGTGGGTGTGGAATGACTACCTGCTGCCCACGCTGGTGCTGGATATCAAGAAGTATCGCACCATCCCCATGGCGATCCAGTATTTCCGCGGCGGCTACGGCCGAGTAGAACTGGCTCCCATGATGGCCTGCATCATCATTGCTATCATCCCCATTATTATCCTCTACATGACCTGCCAGAAGTACATCATCGAGGGTGTCGTGGCCGGTGCTGTAAAGGGCTAAGGAGGTGCACGTTATGCGTGCAAGCGGCATTCTGATGCCGGTGTTCAGCCTGCCGGGGCCTTTTGGCATCGGTACGCTGGGCAGTGAAGCGACCGCATTTGTTGATTTTCTGGCCGAGGCAAGGCAGACCTATTGGCAGATCCTGCCCATCGGCCCTACCGGCTACGGCGACAGCCCCTACCAGAGCTTTTCCGCCTTTGCCGGAAATCCCTACTTTATTGATTTTCGGCTGCTGGCGGAAGATGGCTATCTGACTGCTGAAGAACTCCCCGCCGCACAGCCGGTAGACACCGTTGACTACGGTGCGCTGTACAACCAGCGCCCGGTGCTGCTGAAAAAGGCTGCTGACCGGCTGCTGGCAGCCCCCTCCCCTGCTTACGAGGCCTTCTGCACGACGCAGAGCTTCTGGCTGGAGGATTACGCCCTGTTCATGGCCGTAAAGGCCGAGCAGGGGCAGGCAGGCCTTGCCGACTGGCCGGACGCCCTGCGCTGCCGCGAGCCAGAGGCCATTGCCGCCGCAAAGGCACGGCTGGCCGACCAGATCTGCTACTACAAGGCGGTGCAGTTCTTCTTCTACACCCAGTGGAACGCACTGAAGGCCTATGCCAACCGCAAGGGTGTCCTGCTGGTGGGTGATATCCCCATCTACGTCAGCCCGGATTCCAGCGACCTGTGGACCCACCCGGAGCTGTTCCAGACCGATGGACAGATGCACCTGACCCATGTAGCCGGCTGCCCGCCGGATGCCTTTGCGGCAGACGGTCAGCTGTGGGGCAACCCGCTGTACGACTGGCCCACCCACAAGGCTACCGGCTTTGACTGGTGGAAGCGGCGCATGAAGCACGCCACCTCCATCTATGATGTGGTGCGCATCGACCACTTCCGCGGCTTTGAGAGCTACTACTCCATCCCTGCCGGAAGCACCACGGCTGCGGGCGGCCACTGGGAAAAAGGCCCCGACCGGGACTTTATCCACGCCATGCAGCAGGCGCTGGGCGGCGGCAATATCATCGCCGAGGATCTGGGCTTCCTGACCCCGGAGGTGAAGGCGATGCTGGCCGAGAGTGGTTACCCGGGCATGAAGATCATGCAGTTCGCCTTTGACAGCCGCGAGTCGGGCAACTACCTGCCCCACACCTACCCCCGCAACAGCGTAGTGTACACCGGCACCCACGATAATGTGACCACCGAGGGCTGGCGCAGCAACGCCAGTGCCGAGGATGTGGCCTACGCCTGCCGGTATCTGCGCTGTACACCGGACGACCTGACCGAGGGCATGATCTGTGCCTGTCTTGCCAGTGTTTCGGATACCGCCATTATCCCGCTGGCGGACTGGCTGCATCTGGGCAGCGAGGCCCGCATCAATACCCCCAGCACACAGGGCGTAAACTGGCGCTGGCGGCTGACGCAGCCCCTGCCCACGGCTCTGGCCGGGCACATTGCCGAGCTGACCACGCTGTATGAGCGCGTGCCGGAAAGGCTTTAAGCGTCCACTCCCCTTTTACCTTCTATCCTGCAAAACTATAAGGCATCTGCCTTGCCCGCTGCTGCACCCTGCGCAGCACAGCGGGTATGGGCAGATGCCTTTGCTGTATCCATTTTGCAGGCTTTGGGCCGGTCTTGTTTTACAACATTTTTTCGCCGTAAAAAAACTGGAGCTCCGCACATTTGCATCGCATTTATGTGATTTCCGCGCTTTTCTGTCACAATATATTCACAAATGTATCATGATTTTAAACCCGCGCTCTCTTGTCATTTTTGTGCAGATATGCTACAATTCAGTTACTAGATGAACTGCCCCTTGGGGAGTTCTGTGTACGAAAGGAGTTTTCCATCATGGATCATACATATCAGCGCCCGCTTCAGCTGCCTGCCGGCTGCTCTGTGCTTTCTGCCGAGGAGATGACCTACACCGAGGGCGGCGCCCTTTCTATCAACATCACTCCGGAGCAGGTCATGACCTTTGGCGTGAATTTTACGGTAAATCTGCTGAGCGTGATGGGCCGCTATGCGTTCCAAAGCGCAGTCTCCGGTATGCAGGATGCCCTGTGCGATGGCTTGACCGTTGGCGATGCCATTGGGCACTATTGGGGCAAGCTGAACACCTGGAGTAAGGTAGCTTCTATCGGTCTGGCCGGTCTGGGCGGCTACTACGGCTACCTTCAGGCGCGCAATGCTTATCTCTCTATCAAGAACCTTGTGCTCGCATTTAAAAATTCCATCGACCAGTATCAGGCCAATAAGAAGGCTGAGCAGGAGGCTGCTGAGCAGGAGAACGGTCTGCCCACATTGGTAGCCTTGTGCTAAGCGCCTGATCGATCCGGAAAGGAGTGTCTTTATTTATGAAAAAGCTTCAGCTCCCTTCTTCTTATGCAGCCCTCTCCCCCGAGGAGCAGCGTACTGCCTTTGGCGGCGGCGAGTTCGGCGATGCCGTCAGCAGCTTTTTTGACAATCTGCACTTCGGTGATTTCTTCTGGGAAGGTGGACTGTTCTCGTTCTCCTTCACCTTTGTGCCCCTGTTGCTTTTCCGCATGGTCAAAGCCGGTGTACAGACCGGGATCAAGCTTTCTCAGCAGCTCTCTCGTATCCTTGGCATTACACGCGAGACTACATCTGCTACCGCCTTGTATATAGAGAGCACCCGGCAGAGGGATGACCAGCCGGCAACCAATTCTCTTCCCCAGCCTTTTTCTCTCCAGTAACAGACTATAAAAAAGCCGTGCATCCCGGAGCATTCCGGCCATGCACGGCTTTTTGTTTTGTTCAGATCACCCGGACCGCGCCCTGCTCCCGCAGACGCAGCACATAGCAGCTGCCCTGCCCGAACACCTGCTCGATGGCTGTATGATACTGCTCGAGCAGCCGCCCGGGCACATAGGCCTGAATAGTGCCTGCAAAGCCGCCGCCCTGCATCCGCCATGCGCCCTCGCTGCCCTGCAGAATGCTCTGGCTCAAGGCCAGCGCCACCGACAGCCCCTGATGCCGCACATCCGTTGTGCAATACACGTTCTGACACAGCGCAAAGGAGGCCTGTCCGCTCTGCTTGACCAGCTCCGCAAACACCGGGAACTGCTTTGCATGAAGCGCCTCCCGCTGCGCCAGTGTGCGGGCGTTCTCTTCAAAATAATGGATCGCCCGCAGAACTGCACGGTCTCCGCAGCGGCTGCGCAGGGCAGGCAGTGCCGCCCAGAACGCGCTCTCTTCCACCTGACCCAGCAGCGGCTTGCCGAAGCAGGCGGCCACCTGCTCCATCTCCTGCCGGATGGCTGCAAACTCGCCGGTCAGCTCGCTGTGGCTGCCCCGGGTATCGGTAACGCAGAGGAACATCCCCTCCGGCAGCAGACCGTCGGCGTGAAGCTTTTCGATCTTTGGGGTGCGTGGATCGGCAAAATCCGCAAAGATAATACCGCCCACTGCGCTGGTCAGCTGGTCCAAAAGACCGCTAGGCTTGCCGAAATAGGTGTTTTCCGCATACTGGCAGATGCCTGCCAGCTCCGCCGGGGTCAGCCCGGTGCTGTATTCCTCGTTCCAGATGGAGGCCATGCCCATTTCGAACGCCGCCGAGCTGGACAGCCCGGAGCCGCGCAGCACGTCGCTGGCGGTATAGGCGTCAAAGCCGCCGACCTGCTTGCCCCCTGCGCGGAAGCCCTCGGCAATGCCGCGAATCAGGCTGGCCGAGTGGGTGCTCTCCCCTGCCTGCGGCTCTGCAGTGGCCAGATCAATGACATCCAGCTTGTTGAAGCCCCGGGACTTTACCCGCACATAGCCGTCCGTATTGCGGGCTGCCACCGCCACCAGATCCAGCGTGACCGCCGCCGCAAGGCCGTAGCCTCCCTGATGATCCGTGTGGTTGCCGCCCAGCTCTGCACGCCCGGGTGCGGAGTACACCTGCACCTGCCGCCCGGGGCCGAAATACAGCTCGAACTGCTCCAGCGCAGCTGCGTAGCGCCCGCGCTGCCGCTGCAGCACCGCCGGGTCTGCTCCATAAAGTGCAGCAAGTGCGGCGTCCCAGCTGCCCTGCAGGATCTGTTTTCTGAGTTGTGCACTGGTGGCCATGACAGCTCCTCCCCTCGAGAATGAACGATTCTGCTCTTTTTGCCTATTGTAATGCATTTCGGACGTTTTTTCAATTTATTTGACCTAAAAATCCAAAATTTGGCGTCAGGTGCAAAGAATAAGATGTACTTTTGTTGAATTTGCAGGGCGTTCTATGGTATACTGGGTGCAGAATGTGACAGGACGGAGGTAAAGCTGCCATGCCAGACGTTTATAAGCAATCCTTTAAGCAGAATTACACCAACAACATTGAATTGTCCATCTTCAACTGTGGTCTGGAGCGTTGTGCTCCGGGTCAGACATGGGGTCCCGGCATCCGTGACCACTACCTGATCCATCTGGTGGTATCCGGCAAGGGCATCTTTGAGGTGGGCGGCCGCACCTGGGAGGTAAGCGAGGGTGATCTGTTCTTCGCCCGCCCCAGCCAGCTGATCCGCTATACCGCCGACGAGCAACAGCCGTGGGAGTACAGCTGGGTGGGCTTTAACGGTGCCTGTGCCCACAAGCTGGCCGCGCAGCTGCCCTTCACGGACGATGCCCCCGTGCACCACACCAGCGACCCGGACGGGATGCGGGCAGCTCTGACCAACATCTATTCCTCCCGCGGATTGCAGCCGCAGGACGAGGCCGCCATGGTGGGGTATCTGTACCTGTTTATCGCCGCTCTGATGCGAGAGACCAGCGCAGGCAAGCCTCACACGGCCTCCTCCTCCAGCCAGTATGTGCTGAACGCCATCAAGTACATCCAGTTCAACTATTCCCACGACATCTCCATTGATGACGTAGCCAAGAGCGTGGGCGTTTCCCGCAGCCACCTGTACCGGGTGTTCATGCTGAACGTGGGCAAAAGCCCCATCGACTACCTGACCGAGTACCGCATCAACGAGGCCTGCAAGCTGCTGCGCGCAGGCAACCTTTCCATTGCAGAGGTAGCGGTGTCGGTGGGCTTCTTCGACCAGTTCTATTTCTCGCGGGTGTTCAAGCGCGCCAAGGGCGTGCCACCCAGCAAGTATTTTGCCGCCCAGCAGGACGCCGACCCGGCAGACCCTGCCCAATTGTAACCTGAGTCCATCACACAAGGAGAAACCATGCCTTTACAGAAAAACCAGATCCTGACCCTGCACATCGAGCGCCTTTCCAGCGACGGCAGCGGCGTTGCCCATAGTGCCGATGGCGAGGCCGTGTTTGTACCCGGCACTGCTCCGGGGGACGAAGCCCGCGTGCGCATCGTGAAGGACTGCGGCCGGTATGCCTTTGGCATTCTGGACGAGCTGCTCACCCCCTCGGCAGACCGCATCCCGGTGGACTGCCCGGTGGCAGGCCCCTGCGGCGGGTGCAGCCTGCGGCATCTGGACTACGCTGCCGAGCTGCGCGCCAAGCAGGAAAGCGTGCTGGACGCCTTCCGCCGCATCGGCGGGCTGGAGGTGCCGGTGCTGGACATCCTGCCCTCCCCGGAGGTAGACCGCTACCGCAACAAGGTGCAGTTCCCTGTGGGTGTGGACAAGAACGGTGTGCCCTGCATCGGATTCTACGCCGGGCGCACCCACCGCATTGTCCCCTGCCCGGACTGCAAGCTGCAGCCCGGCGTGCTGAACGAGATCGGCAACGCGCTATGCGCCTTTTTTGCGCAGCAGGGCATCCGCCCCTACGACGAGCAGAGCGGCAAGGGGCTGGTGCGGCACATCTTCCTGCGGCGCGGTGCGCACAGCGGGCAGATCATGGTGTGTCTGGTATGCACCCGGGCAAAGCTGCCCCACGCAGAGCAGCTTTGCACCGCGCTGCGGGAGCAGTTCCCGGCCATCAGCACCATTTTGCTCAACGTCAACGCCAAAAACACCAATGTCATTCTGGGCAGTGAGAACCACATCCTGTACGGCCCGGGCTATATTGAGGACACGCTTTGCGGCGTGCCGGTGCGGTTAGGGCCGCTGTCCTTCTATCAGGTCAACACGCTTGCCGCCGAGCGGCTGTACGGCGTTGCTGCGCAGTACGCGCAGCTGACCCCGGACGACGCGCTGCTGGATCTCTACTGCGGTATGGGCACTATCGGCCTTTCCATGGCCGACCAATGCCGGGAGCTGATCGGCGTAGAGATCGTGCCGGAGGCCATCGAGAGCGCCAAGGCTAACGCTGCCCGCATGGGCGAGGCTGTAGCCGCCAAAAGCCGCTTTTTCTGTGCCGATGCCGGACAGGCTGCCACCCAGCTGGCCGCCGAGGGTCTGCACCCGGACATCGTAATGCTGGATCCGCCCCGCAAGGGCTGCGATGAAGCCACCCTCTCCGCCGTGGTGCGCATGGCACCCCGCCGGGTGGTGTATGTCAGCTGCAACCCCGCCACCGCCGCCCGAGACGCCGCATGGCTGGAGAAGAACGGCTATCATGCAGAAAAGGTGCAGCCGGTGGATCTGTTCCCGAGGACGAAGCACGTCGAAGCGGTTCTCCTTTTGACCAAACTCCATGTCGAGCGGCATATCGAAGTGGACGTCAGCATGGATGAACTGGATGTGACTGCTGCGGAGAGCAAGGCTACCTATGACGAGATCAAAGCCTACGTGCTGGAGAAGTACGGTTTGAAGGTGTCCAGCCTGTATATCTCCCAAGTCAAGCGGAAGTGCGGGCTGGATGTGGGACAGAATTATAACCTGCCAAAGAAGGAAGATGCAAAAGTGCCACAGTGCCCGCCAGAAAAGGAAGCAGCAATCATAGAAGCTCTAAAACATTTCCAGATGATTTCATAAAAGTTGTGGTTTCAAATTAGGGTTTGATTGCACAAAATAGCCAGGTCCGTTCTCTACTTATAAAAGTAGTATGGGCCTGGCTATTTTATAATATTATACCTTCACTATACTGCATCAATTAATTATTGAAAATTCATTGTAATTAGTTGTGATCATTAGCTGCTAAATATTTGACCCATACAATCACCGCATTGCCATACCGTATTCTTGATCCGCTTTTCCATTTTTTAGTAAACTTCTCTTCCAGTTTAATCCCCATTTCGTCACTTTTCATGGATGGATTGTTCTCAAGCAAAGACTTTGCAAACACAATTGTATCCGATTGTTCAATATTAGCAAATGCTTGGGGGAGGCTACAAATAGTATGGACCTCGTCGCCACTTTTTCTTATTGCACGAGCTGCTACTAAAGCTTCTATCGCATTTCTATAGCCATCTGATTTTAGTTCATTGTAATTTGTTCGCCCAGAATCAATCAAATTGTATGCACAAATCATTTTTTCAGGAGAAGTTTGCCCCCAAAACAGATTTTGCCCGCCGCTTTGATAACGGCCTCTGCGGCTTCTTGTATCCAAGTTAAATGCAGCAGATTTAGCACTTGGCGCGCTAATTAAATGTGTCTGGCCTTGAACCTCTTCAAACAAACCTAAGCAAACAAACCAATTATACAGTTTGCTACAATACGTTGCCTTTGTTTTGCCATTGATGTTGTTATCGGTATAAATCGTATGAAATATTTTCGCAAAATGTGAATAATTAAAATATTCAAGTCCCAACTTTTTTATTTCCACATATACAGTATGCTTCTTAAAAATAGCTTGGAGAGTGGAAATAAGCGCCTCTTTAGAGTCCGAAATTATATGTATGGTATTTGAATTTCTTTGTGCAACACCAAACATAACTGCGTCAATCATTATATTATCGATTGTAGCCGTACTTACAGATAATTCTTTTCCCAATTCCGAAGATGCCAAATCTCCTTTGTCTATTAGGCACGCAAATGCTCGCATATCTGTTCTAAATTGCTGCTGAGGGATATAATCCAGCATAAGTTCTGGAACAGTCTTATTTAAAACATAATCTCGGAAAATATCCCAGTACAATGTCAACTTTGATGCGCGTCGGATTACAATTCTTCCGTTTATCAGAGTTTGCACCATATCGCTACCATATGTTTCTGTAATTGAAAAATAATCTGCCGGCGAAGATTTAGCAATTTCTATTACGCAAGCGTGCTGGTCTGGCGTTAGTTCAGAAATATCTCTTTCAAATAAGTCTACTATATTAAGCCTTTGACCAATAACATAGTCTTGGCTATTTCCGTCGTGTATCAACTTGAAAACATGAATGCACAACTTTTTTAACAACCAAGGGTATCCTTGACATTGTTTGGTCAAGTAATTGTTTAAAATCGGATTAACAGGCTCTTGCAAATGCCTACCAAAAAGCTTAATAGCGCTTTTAATTTCTGTCGCCTTAAATTGCGACAATTCAAATTCTTTACGCCTATCTGCCAAATTCGACCACATATAGTATGCCGGATGATCAGCAGGAATCGTTAAATCTGTTTTCCATGCAAATCCTAAAACTAGTGGACCTTGTAGCGCATCTATCTCATTGCAAAGGATACGCACATTATCAAAGAGTGGATACAACCCCTTTTGAGAGAACAGCTCTTCAAATTGATCAAATACAATTACTATAGTTTTACCTCGTTGTTTTAAATATTCTAATGTCTTTTGAATTGAACTATCATTTAGGTACTGACTTACAGTAGTTGAATTGATGTCCCTCGTTGTAACATCTGTAAATCCTTGTGAATCAGCTTCAGAAAAGCAAGATCTAATTGCCATCTCTGCATATCGCGCTGACATAGCGGTACGAACATCTACCGCATACACAAAAAACTTTTTGGAATACTTTCGGCTTGTTGTCACCTGAGAAGCCAACTTCAATACAACAGAACTTTTTCCCATACCAGATGGTGCCTTTATGGAAAACAACCTCGTTCTTGAATTTCCATTGTTAACACTTTCTAAAAAATCCAGTATATCCGATAAGATCTTCTTCCTACCGACAAAATCCTCTGGTCTAGCTGGGCGATAATCGCTCCAATCATCACCACTTATTACCGGAACAATATTCCTATATTCTTCGGCAAGCAGTTCTGTTTGCTTAGAGTCGATACTTTCGCTCCCTAGCCACTGAAAACTGCTAAAACTATTTCTATGGGCCTTCAGATTGTTAAGCTGCTCGGTTGATGTTACTCTTTGGCCATGAACAGCATCAAATGCAAGAACTGTTGAAGAAATTCCCAGAGCAGGATCAACAATCGGAATAATCCAGAACATACCGGAGGATGTGCACATTAACATTGCATCATCTCCAGGTACAAATTCACTTGAAATTAACCCAAGAATCTTGTCCAATGGCTGAATTTGCCTAGATCCAACTAATAAATCTAGAATTCTGTCCTGTGTATAAAAAGACAGTTTTCCTCTTTCGCTATTTGATTCTTGCTCCCATTCAATTCGTGTGCCTTCTGCATCCTTAGACAGGGGCCCTGTCGTAACGAGCCAACAAGCATCAGCTTTGCGCAGCATTATGTTTCCTAACAATTTAGTGATGACATCCGCTGGTAAAGCATTCTCATGAGCCTTACACTCAACAAGAATCACTTGATTTGTGATTTTGTGTTTTGCATATACATCTATTTCCATCCCGGTTACACGCACTGTTTGGGTAACTTCAAACTGCTGAACCATCAATATTTGCGCCACCAACCGCTCTAAAATACCGCCTTTAACAGTTGTGGATTCATCTTCCTTTGTACAAATTTCGATTCTAGTGTTCATGTGTTCCTCCAAATATATCTGGAAAATTATAATCCATTCACGATCTCCATAAACCGCTCCAGGGAATACGCTCCCGGATAGTCCGGCTGCTTGGTCTCAAACACCATGTAATACTTGTACTGTTTTCCGGCCAGCTTCGCCCACTGGTCGCCGATTTTGGCCTTTTCCTTAGATTCATCGTTGTCTAGGTGGTCGCCCTTGGTCTCTACCATCAAAATCTTCCCACTGTGGAGCATCACGATGATGTCGGGATAGGCGTGAACGGGCCCGTTAATCTGGAAGCCCAGTCTGGAAATATTCCGGTGCCACCACTTGACGTTGCCCAGCTCCGACAGTGCCCACACCACCTTGAACTCGTACTCGTTCATATCTTCTTCGGCGGTATAGAGCGATTTCGGCACCATCGAGGTAAATGCCGTTGGGGAGATCACCGCAGGCAGCGCATAGTTGGGCAGGCAGGAAATCTTGTCCTGCTCCAGCCAGGTGTCAAAGACGCTGGAGCGATGCTGGGCAATCAATTCCTTTACCTTTCCCTGAATTTTCACGACATAGGGATACGGCGACTGCTCCAGCTCGGAGAGCTGATCTTCGCTCATGGTGCCGATCACCCGGTCGATGTACTCATCCAGTTCCCGGTCATTGACGCAGTTCATCTTGGAGAGCTTTTGCTTGATAATGCCCTTGCACAGCGAGAGCCGCTTTTCCGAGGGCTGGGTGTTGAACCACTCCCGGAAAAAGGCGCTGTCGCCACCAGACAACCGCCATGCCTTTGCGGTGCTGTCTTTGCTATCGTCTACATCCACCCGCGCCATCTCAGCGTTGACGGTAGTGAAATCCACATGAGCGTCTTTGTCCCGCAGAGAGAAACCACCCTCTAAATGTTCCAGTTCCAGGGTTTCATGAGCTTCCGAAAACAGACTGGGGCCAGTCTCCAGCATAAATTGGGGGAAGCGCAAGGCAGCGGCTTCGTCTGCAAATTCCTCATTCATTCGGAACTGATTCATTTTGTCGCGCACCTCCGATGGAGCCTGGCTCAAAGCAGTGTTATCGGCCTGGTTGATCTCGTCCTCATAGGTTTTATTCTGTTGCAGGGCCTGTGACAGCATGGGATCGGACTGCATAGTTCCATCCTGCACGGATTGCTCTGCCTCATGTGTTGCCGCTTCAAAACGCGCCTTCAAATCCGAGCCGTCTACCTCCGGCAGATCTGGTTCGTCAGCGGGAGGGGGGACAATGGGAAGCTGCTCCGGTTCCTGTGTGGGTGCAGCTGTAATGGGAACGTCCACATCCTGTGCCCGGTAGTCACGCCTGCTGAAACCGGCGCTGTTCAGCCCGGCCACAACCTTCTCCAGCGTTTGGTGGAAGTCTGCGGAAGATGTGATGACATAGGAGAGATTCAGCACTTCACTGCTGTTCTTCTGCGTGTAGGGTAACCGAAGTACACGCCCCAAAATCTGCTCCACATCCACGGTAGAAGTGCGGTTTGCCACCGTGGCCAACACATAGGCAAAGGGGCAGTCCCAGCCCTCTTTCAGGGCGTTGACGGTAATGATGTACCGGATGGGGCAGTCTGGGGACAGCAAGTCCACATTTTTCAGCTCGTCTTTATCGCCGGTTTTGATGGCGATTTCCTTTTCGGGAATGCCGCCATCCACCAGCGTTTTCTTGATTTTTTCATATGTGGTGCTATCTGCATTGTTGCGGGGCTGTGCCTGGAACAGAACGATGGGACGAATATAGCGCCCGCTGGTTTCCTGCTCCCGTTTGGCCTGTGCCTCCAGCTTGGCACGAATGGCGATAGCATCCCCATATACATCTGCCTGAGACTTACGGTTATAGACAATGACCGGCAGCTTGACCATGTTGGCCTTTTTCAGCCGTGCGGCGTCTACAAAAGAGATGATGTTGCTTTTCTTCTTGGGTGTGGCGGTCAGATCAAACACAAAGCTGGGATTGAAGTTTTGCAGCATTTCCACGCTCAAATCCGAAGTGGCATGGTGGCTCTCGTCCACGATGACCATCGGATTCAGATAGCGGATTACCTGGATCAACGCCGTCTCATCGGTATCGGCCAGCAGAACGGACGGATCATCCATCCACTTTGCAAACTCGGCCAGATAACCGTTCTCCTGATAGGCTTTGCGCCCCTCCTTTTTGCTGGTGCGGAAGGAATCATAGCTGAGCACAAACAAAGAAAGCTGTTCTGTCACGGCGGAAGGGGTGAAGTTCTGCCCCATGAGAGCCTGCTCCTTGGAATATACCTGTACCCGCCCGCCAAAATCCACATCCAGCCGCTGGCGGTAGGGATGGTCGGGATTTTCCAGCGCCTTGCGTGTCTGAGTCAGAATGGCATCGGAGGGCACCAACCACACCACGGCTTTGGCCCGGCGCTGGGGCATGGCGTCAAAAATCGTCCGCAGAGAACTGGCGGCAATATAGGTCTTGCCTCCGCCGGTGGGCACCTTGGCGCACACATGGGGCACACCGGGAAGTGCATTCACATAATTCGGCATACCGCCGAAGCCCACCAGAACATTCTTTTCGTTCCAGAGGGTCTGATACGCCTTTGCCGGGCTTTGCAGCTCCACCACCAGCTCCAGATAGCGTGCAAGATCGGCAATGACTTCTTTCTGATAAGATTTCAGTTCCATTTCTTCACGCTCCTTTACAGCCGGGCAATGTCCCGGGGGATTTTCTTAAAGGTGATGTTATGCTTGCGCAGGGTCTCCTGCGGGATGGCGCATAGGTCGGCATAGATGGTGTAGCCCTCGGCTTTTGTCTGGACGGTAGCCAAAAAGGCATGATCCAGTGTGGTTACACTTTCCCGCTCATAGTAGAAGTAATAGGCGGTGTTGCGGCACAGACCCATGAAATAGGGCTCGTCCGTGGGCTGTTCGGCGGGCAGGGACTCTTTGGTCTCCATATAGTAGACGTATTCCCGGATTTTTTGCGGGCCTACTTCTTCGTTGAGGTTGCCGTCTGGCAGCAGAAGCACAGGCCCCAGCTCATAGTAGCTGAAATTGCCTCCAGTACCTTCCGCGGCTTTTTTGCCCTCGCCGTAGCCGCCAATTACTCGTTTTACACGCTCGGCGGTGATGCTGTCGGCGTAGTCCATCATTTCCACCAGGATGAATTTGCGGTTGCCGCCGTCGGCCTTGTTCATGTTCAGCACAGCATGGGCAGTAGTGCCGGAACCGGCAAAGGAGTCGAGGATCAAAGTATCTTGATTACCTGCAATCGTGAGTACATATTCCAACAATCGGCGGGGCTTAGGTGTGTCAAAAGTGGCTTTCCCATTGAAAATTGCCAGCATCTCTTTTTTGGCTTCGTCCGTATGTCCTGTCTCAGAAAACGGCCAAAAATTAGTAGGAAGTTTTCCACCTACATTTTCAAGGTATGTTTTTCGGGCAATACCGCCTTTTCCTCCTTTAGTAAAAAAGAAACGAGGCCACTGACCGCGCTTGTATACCTCTTTTGCTCGTGCAGCAGATTCTTCCAAAGATTTTGACAAAACGATAGCCTGAACCCCTTTGCGCACTTCAGATTCTGGAACACCGCATACAGCAGCACGTTCCTTGGCGTCATTCAGGTCCCGTAGCTCATAATCGCACCAACCGCTCATGATTTCCAGCATTTGATCTTGCCCAAATGTCCAACAGCGACCATTTGCAGGATATAACATGACTCCAGTAAATGGGTGCTGTATAGCATAAACCATGCCTTGATGTGTCGCAGCCCCTGGTGCAAAAGCATTATCAGTTCTCCAAAGTGTTCTATCATTGTCAGGATTTTTGTATTTGGAGTTCATTTCTTGTGTACGAGGTAATTTGTTTGGATTCCAGCCTGGCTGTTTACTGTAAACAATCAAGTGCTCCACTTCGTTCACAATCCCTTTGGAGTCGTTTCGGGTAGAATATGTCCGCTGCCATGAAATATTTGACACAAAGCAGCTGCTTCCCAAAATCTCGTCGCAAATCAGTTTCAGATTGGCATACTCGGTATCATCAATACTGATAAAAATAGCTCCGTCATCTGCTAACAGTCGCTGCAACAGCTTCAAGCGTGGATACATCATACACAGCCACTTGTCATGCCGGGAAAGGTCCTCGCCCTCTTTGCCAACCACTTCTCCCAGCCACCTTTTGATCTTGGGGTCATTGACGTTATCGTTGTATACCCATCCCTCGTTGCCGGTGTTGTAGGGAGGATCGATGTAGATGCACTTCACTTTGCCCTCGTACCGGGGCAGCAGGGCTTTCAGTGCCTCCAGATTGTCGCCGTGGATAATCATGTTTTCGCTGCCGTTGTCCTCGGCGTGCTGTCCGGCTTCGTCATAGCTGTACTGGCGCTCCAGCACCCGGTAAGGCACCTCTTGGTGGTGGTTTACCACTTTACCTTTTCCAATCCATTCAAGTGTTGGCATGGGGTGTATCCTCCTTGACCCAAACAATTTGCTTTCTTTTTACTATCCCCCATGAATACACAAAAACCACCTTATCACATGAGGTCAAATCTCCACGCACAAATACATGGATGTTTTTTATAGTGCTTGATTTTGAAGCAACATCAATATATCGAAGTTCATCATATTTGTAGGCTCCTGCGCTTTTCCTAACGGTGTCTTTATCGGCACAGGAGCATACGGCAATTCTGTTTGAACCGCTGTATAATTCGCATGCAATTTTCTCAATAATCAACGATTTATTTTTCTTGTTGAGAATCGAAGCCCTAAAATTTATCCACGAACCATCATATCCGCCTTCGCCGTCTGGTTTTCCTGTACCAAACCGCACATCAATATTGGAAATAACAAGAAGTTTGCGTCCAAATCCGCTGCATAGGTATGGAAAAGCAAGACCAACAATGGTCCCTAACCGTGTTCCCCCTACGCCAATCAGCGCACACAATACATTTTCTGTCATACTTATTTTATCTCCAAGTTCACTTCGGTGATTTGATCAGTCGGCAGGAAGTCCACGATATCTCCAATATTTACATTCAATATTGCGCAAATTTTCCCCAGTGTTTCCAAGGTCACTTCTTCATCGCGGTTTAGTTTTGTCATGGTGTTGGGAGCGATTCCCGCCGCACGGCGTAAGTCTGCCTTGCTCATTTTACGATCAATGAGCAGTTTCCAGAGCTTATTGTAAGAAATGGCCATATGGGCACCTCCGGTCAGAAAATTCGACGCTTTTATTATACCAGATACAGGAATTCAAAACAACAGATTTTCGCATCTCAATACGAAAATATCCAACTCAAATTTATCAGTCAGCAAGGCTTTCCGTTCACCTTTTCCCAGCCGCTGCTGACCAAAACAGGCCCAGAGATTTACCCGCTATTTGGGCAAACCTCTGGGCCTGTTTTACCTGTTCCGAGCAGGAGCGTATCTATCGTGTGGGAGCAGGATGGATCGCCACTGCATGGACAGGCGGGGCGTCCAGAGGGGCAAAGCCCCTTTGGCTCTGGGTTTCCAATAGGGGGCGGGTAGCACCCCTGTTGGCACACGATTTTGCTTGCAAAGTCTAGTGTGTTATACCTTTTGCGACCGCTGACGCTGGAAAGGGGCTGTCCCACGCCAGACAGACCGTTTTCAGTGGCAGCAGAACAGGCGGATTTTGTGGGCTGTAAGATACACAAAATGAAGGATTTGCCATGAGCAAAATCCGGCTGTTCGGGTGTAGGTGGCGCAGAAAACCTTGTAGCTGTGCGAAAAGTTTTTCTGTGTCAACGGGGGCGCAAGAGGTATATAAAAACCCGCCGCAGCGACACGCTTAATTTTCCCTATCCAAGGGGAGCTCAAGAACTTGCTTGGCAAGCTGCTGGAACAGTTCTGAAGTATTCTCGTCCATTGTGATCATCGTTCCTATGTAGGCAGTAATGGCTGTTGACACATCATCGGCTGTCAATTCAGATTGTGGCTTGTCCGGTAATGCGGCACGAATCCCCTTTACTGCTTCTGCTGTAGCAACCGCTCCACTGGGTTGCTCCTCTGCCATGTTCTCTTTTACATCCCGAATGATCTTCATCAATATGTTTTTGATTTTCTCTATGTCTGCTTCATTACTCTGAATTTTGCTGGAGTTCAGAAAACTCAGGCCTTTTATCATTTCCGTTCTCTTTGAAGGATCGGCGCTCATCAGCTCTGCAAGAGGATCAGTGGCAAGGTCAATAATCTGGTTTCTTGCCATGATACCATTTGCAACGGTATTGCTGAAATAGTTTTTCATCAAAGCGCAAAGTTTTGGGAACTGGTCATGCTCCAAAAGCCTGTTTAACACATCGGGGTCAATCGTTTTCAAAATCAGCCTGCGGATTACTTCCTCTGATAATCCCAGCTGGGAAATATCATAGCTTTTCGGTACGCTAATGGGCGTAAGGCAAAGTAGATAATCTGTTGAAACATGGAATACCTTAGCCAGCGAGACTAACAAAGCGCTGCCAATATTTGTGGTTTCTCCACTCTCCAAACGGCTAATCTGAGAGTGAGCAACAAATATTTTGTCTGCCAGTTCTTTTTGGCTCCATCCCCTGTCCTGGCGTAATAGGCGGACACGGTACGCAGTGGTATTTTCCTGCTCATCGTCATAGTTCTTCTTCATGTGCAACGCCTCCCAACCTACTATCGTTATAAACCACCCTGTGCAAATTTGCAATTTTTCAAGTCTATACTTCCGACATTTGCGGCTTTCGTGCATAAACGAAGGTCGCTTATTTTTTGCAGTAAACTTGGCTCACGATCGATCGAAAAGACGCCTTGAAAATCGAATGACCGTCCAGACCGAGATAAACCGCCATGACTTCTGTAAAAGGAATGAGCGCTCCACAAAGGAGACGACACAGCGCCGAGCAGGGTTGCCTGTCAGGAAACGGAATGGGTAGAACGGCTTAACCAAGAGCAAGCAGGAGGATTATTGCTATTTGAATATTTTTGAAGCTGTGAAAGCGGCAGTTCCTGTAAGACAAGCCGCCGAACACTACGGGCTGAAAGTCAGCCGCAACGGCATGGCTTGCTGCCCATTCCACAATGACAGGCATCCAAGCTTGAAGTTGAATGAGGAATATTTCTTTTGCTTCGGCTGCGGAGCCAAAGGTGATGTGATCGACTTTGCGGCACAGATGTTTGATTTCAGCAGCTATGAAGCGGCACAAAGACTGGCTGCGGACTTCGGTATATCTACACAGCCGGGACAGGCTGTAGTAGTTCCCCACAAACCCAAGCGACCTCACATCCGGCAGTTTCGGGAGGATGAAATGTTTTGCTTCCGTGTGCTGACGGATTATCTGCATCTGCTGGAAGATTGGAAAGTACGGTATGCGATACGGCAGGCCATCCGGGAACTGGAACAGGCAGGCTACATCCAGCGTTCCAGAGAACGGGACGAGAAAGGGCGGCTGCGCGGTGCAGACTATGTGATCTTCGAGCTGCCGCAGCCCGTTCCTGCATCGGTTTCACCTACATTGGAAAATCCAACGTTGGAGAATCCCACGCAGGAAAACCCTACGTTGGAAAATCCAATGCAATTAAATAAAGATAAACTAATTACAGAAAAACAAAAGAAAGAGGGATTAAATACCGATTCCATTCCTATCCATTCCCCAAACCCCTTGCCTTTGGACGAGGACGAGGCAGCGGCACCGCCGCCGGAACGGACAGGAAGCCGAAAGGAAGCGGCCTATCAAATCTACCGGGACCTGATTTTGGAGAACATCGAGTATGACACCCTCACCCAGAATCCCCGGATAGACCGGGAACAGCTGGACGAGATCGTGGACATCCTGCTGGAAACGGTCTGTACCAACCGCAAGTCCATCCGGGTTGCCGGGGACGATTACCCGGCAGAGCTGGTCAAGGCCAAGTTCCTGAAACTGGACAGCCATCACATCCACGGGATGCAGTTCAAGGGTTTGGGTGTCCCCAACAAGTATTTTGCAGCGCAAAATAAGCAGATGTATATACGTCTGCATTGCTTGCGGGTGCTATGAAGCCTCTCAAGGTGCTTTCCAAATTTGAAAATTATTTTCTAATCAGGACCGTCAGCTTTCAAGTTCACCTTGAAGCTGGCGGTTATTTTTTTGCTCAGGAAGTTTTCGAGTTTCCAATCGCAGCAAGCAGGGCGAGTTAGTACCAACTCACGATTTTTGAATCTGATTTTACAAATCCGACTTCAAAAACGATTGTTGGGCTTCGCCAAAACCCGATATTCAGCACATAAACTGTGCCGACTGCGTATCTTAACAGACGCTGAATAAGCAAATTTCTTGTAGAAAAAATCGTCGTTGATTCATTCAATATTGCACAAAACCGGAACTATTACTTCCGGTTTTGAAGGCAAAAAGCGGAAGTATCACTTCCTAAAAAATCGAGCAATTTTATGGTATGCTCTATCCAGAACATTTTCTAAGAAGCGGAAGCATCCCTTCCGGTTTTTCCTTGGGATTCTCCTAAAATCCACTGAAAACCGGAAGGAATGCTTCCTAAAAATTTCCGCTTCATTGTGATATGCTTTCTACAAGCCTTCATCGAACCTTGAGAACCGAATGACCGTCTGCATGGGATACACGGCGAAGATCCTGAAAAGGAGAGCCGGAAAACGCCGCTGAAGGGGGTAGGAAATCCATGCAGAGAGAACGGCAGAAATACCAATAGATTTTTGAAAGGAGATTTTGCCTATGAAGAAAAACAAGTTTGAATTTATCATCGACTCCGAATTTCAATCTCAGATTCCTGCATTGACCGATGAAGAATTTCAGCAACTGGAAGAAAACATCCTTTCAGAGGGTGAAGTCCTGTCTCCCCTGATTGTCTGGGGCAACATTCTTGTTGATGGCCATAATCGCTATAAGATTCTCCAGCAGCACCCGGAAATTCCTTATACCACCCGTTCGATTTCCTGCACCTGCGAAACTCGTGAAGATGTTCTGGCATGGATCTGCAAACATCAGCTGGGTCGTCGGAATCTGACACCCGAGCAGAAAAAGTTTCTGATTGGAAAGCAGTATCACTCTGAAAAATCCACTCGTGGGGGAAATCATGGCAATCAGTACACACAGGTGGCAAACTGTCAAATTGACAATTTGCCATCGGTAGAAAACACGACTGAACGAATCGCCAAAGAAAATAATGTAAGTCCCTCTTTTGTAATTCGTGCCGAGCAGTTCATGAAAACCGTTGAGCTGATGGAAAAATACTGCCCCGGCATTCAGGAAGAAATCTTATCCGGCAAACTTAAGCTATCCCAGCGAGAGGCTACCATTATCCGTGGAACTCCCACAGAAGCATTGCCCACCGTGGTATCAACGTGGCGAGAGGAAAAGCTGAACGGTAAACCAGACGATAGTGCAGACACCTATGAGAATTTAGAATTACTTTCCAAGGTCACCGAAAACAATTTTTCTACTGCTGCCATATCGAAGATCCAAACGCCTAATCCACTCTCGGAGAATCGACCTTTTATTTCATCGGGAAAGCACAGCACCGAACTCCAGACCATTCGTGAGCTAGGAGAAAAGATGGCAACGGTTGATCATGTCGCCGATGCCGAAGGGATGTTTTGCGAAATCAAAAGTGCCTCTGATAGCTTTATTTTCCACCTCGAACACTGCTTTGCTCTTTATCCTGACTTTCTGACAAATGTAGAGATTGAAGCAAAAGTTATTGCTGCTTTGCAAAAAGCAGAAAGCTATATTGTGCATCTGAAAGAACAGCATCGGCAGCATCTTCTGGAGACTGCCAACAGCCAGTAAAATGCTTTCCAAAAATTTGTTTGATGAAAAAACACTGGAGGTGAATTCTATTTCCGACTATCTGACTGTCACTACGCCCTTGCCACAATATCTACCCTATCCCCGCTTTCTGCTGGATACAGACCTAAGCCACACAGCAAAGCTGCTCTACACCCTGCTGCTGGATCGGGCAACGCTTTCTCAAAAGAACAACTGGGTGGATGAGCGCGGCTTCGTCTATGTGATTTTCCCGCTTTCGTCATTGAGCGATGCTCTGCAATGTAGCACCATGAGCATTAAACGTGCATTGCGCTCACTGGAGGATGCCGATCTGATCGAGCGCAGAAGAGGTCGCATTACTGTGCCCAACAGCATCTTTGTAAAAGTCCCGACAGAACAAAAATGTTCCTTTGCATGGAACGATTCTGCCCTATGCGATGGAACAGAAATGATACCTTCCACGGAACAAAAGTGTTCCACTAACCAACGTAATAAGAACAACCTGAAAGATAGCTACCTGATAAGAACAACAGGCGCTCATTTGACCTTTGGAGAATATCTAAATGTCTTTTTAACAGCAAAGGAGTACAGGCAACTCAAAGCTGATTTCTCCGGGCTGGACGATCTAATCGAACAGCTTTCGGCTTATATCCAGTCTACTGGCAAAAAGTACACCGACCACGCCGTCACCCTGCGTATCTGGGCAAAGCGGCAGAAAACAGAACGAAAATCGACGCCGGGCATCCCAGACTACACATTCAAGGAAGGAGAAAGCCTATAAAGACGATAGAAAAAATTTTGGAACAGCTCCCATCCAGTATTCCCGAAAACACCGATGATTATTATGGCAAGGACGGCCTGCTTCATTGTGGAAAGTGTCACACCCCAAAAGAAGCGTTCTTTGCAAAGGGCATTGCCCTGATGGGCAAGAACAAGCACCCCATTGAATGCAGCTGCCAGCGCACGGAAAGAAAAAAACAAGAAGTCCTTATCAGCCAGCAAAAGCACAGCGACCTTGTGCGACGATTGAAAGCAGAGGGGTTTTCAGCCCCGGCAATGCTGGACTGGACCTTTGAAAACGACAATGGCCGCAGCCCACAGATGCACCACGCACACCGCTATGTAGAGCAATGGCAGACCATGCGCGCAGAGAACCTTGGGCTTCTTCTCTGGGGTGGTGTAGGCACCGGCAAGAGTTTCCTTGCCGGGTGCATTGCAAACGCTCTAATGGAGCAGGAAGTACCTGTGCGTATGACGAACTTTGCCCGAATCCTGAACGAGTTGAACGGCAGCTTTTCCAGTCGGAACGAAGTCATCGACAAACTCTGCCGCTATCCCCTGCTCATCATTGATGATTTCGGTATGGAGCGTGGCACCGAGTATGCACTGGAACAGTTCTACAACATTGTGGACAGCCGCTACCGCAGCCGGAAGCCGCTGATCGTCACCACCAATCTGACGTTGGACGAGATACGACACCCACAAGATACCGCCCATGCCCGCATCTACGACCGCCTGCTGGAAATGTGCGTTCCTGTTTCCTGTATTGGGGTCAGCTTCCGGAAAGAAACAGCGCAGGAAAAAATGGAACATTTAAAAAGTTTAATCGGATGAATCAAAAAACATTTCCAAAAAATCCGCAGGACGTCCTAAGTTCTGCTACAAGGAAATGGAGTTGCCTATTGAAAAAATACTATGACACCGAAACTGACAACGCATCCTTTGTACGCTGCATCGATGTTATGGCAAAGCTGATTCAAAAATACGGCTCGACCGTACTGGAGCAAAAAGAGTCTCCGCTTTGCGCGACCAACAGTAAAGCTGCATAAGCAGATTTACACGTTGCGTAATTTTTATTTTTATGTTAAAATAATTGCGTAGCGTGTTTTACATATATGAGGACAACTTTATGGACTGCAAAGACAAAATCCTCGAACTGCGCGAATCGACCGGGATGAACCGCCGGGAGTTTTGCACTTTCTTCCAAATTCCCTACCGCACTGTAACAGAATGGGAACTCGGCCACCGCCATGCGCCAGAGTATGTACTCCGGTTGCTAGAGTATTATATCCAGCATGAAAATCTCACACAACAACCAACCGCCGAAAGTGAGGATTTCTTATGAAAAAAGCACGCACCAAATGCTACATTTATACTCGCGTATCTACGGCCATGCAGGTGGACGGTTACAGCCTTGATGCACAGCGTGAAAAGCTGCGCAAATATGCCGATTATGAAGATATGGTCATTGCTGGAGAATATTCTGACGAAGGATTTTCCAGTAAGAACATTCAAGGTCGGCACGAATTTCAACAGATGCTGCGAGATGTGCAAGACTGTAAAGACGGCGTTTCTTATGTTCTGGTATTCAAACTCTCCCGTTTTGGGCGCAATGCGGCCGATGTTCTGAACTCCTTGCAGCTTATGCAGGATTTCGGTGTCAATTTGATTTGCGTAGAAGATGGCATCGACAGTTCCAAAGATTCCGGCAAGTTAATGATTTCTGTTCTTTCTGCTGTTGCTGAAATCGAACGTGAGAATATCCGTGCTCAAACGATGGCCGGCCGTGAACAGAAAGCCCGTGAGGGCAAATGGAACGGCGGCTTTGCACCCTATGGCTATAGGCTGGAAAATGGCGAGCTTTCGATTGCAGACGATGAAGTGGAAGTTATCCGTGTTATTTTTGACCGCTTTATCCATACCAACGATGGTGTAGCAGGTATTGCCCGGTATCTGAACACCCATGGGTATGTGAAAAAGCTCCGTCAGAATGGAACTATCCCAAAGTTTTCTTCTGTATTTGTTAGAGGTATTCTGGACAATCCCATTTACTGCGGTAAGATTGCATTTGGTCGCCGCAAGGTTGAAAAGAAACTCGGCACTCGAAACGAAATGCACGTTGTGAAGCAATCCGAGTTTCCCGTCTATGTCGGTCAACATGAAGCCATCGTTTCCGAGGACGACTGGAATCTTGCACAGACCAAGCGTCAGCGTACCACAGGGCGGCGTGAAAAGGTGCGTGACCCCGACCACGCACATATTCTTTCCGGCATTCTGAAATGCCCCTGCTGTGGACGGAATCTGTACGGAAATGTCTCTAAGGCTCACAGCAAGGATAACAAAACTCGTTACTACTACTTCTGCAAGAGCATCAAAGGGCAGACTGGACACGAATGTTCTTTCCGGTTGAACATTGAACAGAACGAAATCAATCAGATGGTCGCATCCATCGTATCCGCTATGGTTCACGACCCACGCTTCGTAGATGCCATCAAAGAGAAAATTGGTTCCGCAGTCGATACCAGCGAGTTGGAGCAGCAGGCCGATGCAATCAAAGCGCAGCTCCGCCAGCGACTCAGTACGAAATCTCGTCTGGAGCACCAGATGGACACACTGGACTTTAATGATCCCTATTATGACCGTAAGTCTTTGGATTTGCAGCGACGTTACGATGAGCAATATGAACTGATTGAGGACATGGAAACCCAGCTCGCTGAAATCCAAGGTCAGGTTGATGACATCCATCAGGAGAAAATCACTGGTGACAACATCTATCGTCTGCTGCTGGCTTTTGATGAAGTCTACAATGCCGCCACCGAGGTGGAGCAGAAAGAGTTCATGCGAGCTTTTATCGAACGTATTGATATTTTCCCGGAAAAGCAGCCGGATGGCAACTGGATTCGGAACATTGTGTTCGCCTTCCCTGTTCCCTACAACGGAAAAGAGATTCGAGAATTTCCCTTGGAATCGCAATCAACCGTTGAAGCGATAGTTTCGCTACAAAGAGAAATCTAGTAGAAATCCTCCGTTTTACGTTGTTTTCTTGTCATGTTGTGTTCGATGGCGAGGGCGACAAACTCCGCAATAAACGCATTGAAAATCACATCACCGTTTCGGTGGTAATTGATATGGAGTGCGGAAACACAAAGAATTGAATATCTAACAATCGGCATAGCCGCAGACTTTCACAAAAAGCCTGCGGCTTTTTCTTTGCCCAAAAACAGAAAGGAGGCATCCGTGAAATGGCAGTTTTTCGGGTAGAAAAGAACAGCGGCTACACGGTCATGTCAAACCACCACCTGCGGAACCGGGCCTTGTCCCTGAAAGCCAAAGGCTTACTCTCCCAAATGCTCTCCCTGCCGGAAGATTGGGACTACACCCTGCAAGGACTGGCCCGTATCAACCGGGAAAGCATAGACGCAATACGGCAGGCCATCCGGGCACAACTGGATGCCGCAAAAAAGAAGCAGAGCAAGCAACTGCCGCCACGGGAAAAGGCAAAGGAATTGGAGGTCTGACGCATGAATTTCAGCGTAGAAGAAGAAAATTTGATTTGTATGTACCACACTTCTGACCGCCGCCGGACGATGGCGCGGATGCGGGCCGCATTGCCGGATATGGACGCGGAAATGCGGCGGCTGGCGAATGGCACCATTGCAAAGTTGGAACGCATGACGGATGCTGACTTCGACGGACAGAGGTTTGATTTTGTGGGTGAGTGATACCGCTCGTTCGACAACGACACATTATTTTCTGTCAAAGTAATGTGCTGTTGTCAACACAGAAATAGCCGGACACGGTGGCCTTATGGCTGCTGTTCCGGCTAAAGCAAGAAAAAGGGCTGTTGTACTGGCTTCTATCCTTGTGCAACAGCTCCATTGTTTTAGTATTTTTGATTGATGTTTTTACGAGTTAGCCAAGTTCTCAAATAAAGCATCTGTTTTTACCGAAACATCCATAGAGTGCGTTGTTAGTCCAACCAAATTATCATCAAAGGATTCAATAGCAAACGGTAAAATACTTTTTGAAAAGTCCTGAGTGATGACGTCGTATGGCGTTACAATAGCCCCATCATAACGCTCACAGTATATTGACTTTTCACGCAGTTCTTTTAATTCTCCCGAATATGCAAGATTATATATTTTTTCGAGCATTTCATCACCAAGAGCTTCTTTAATGCGCGTTCCCATACAGACAGTGTAGTTTACGCCTATAATCTCTTTTGATTTATGATCTCTTAGTTTATCCTTTTTCACATATTCATTTGTGCCTTTTACAAATAGTGCCATATGAATTTTAGCAACTTCTTCAATAACTGCAATCGACAAAAACACTGAAGATGCAAAAGATTTGTTTTGGTACAAAATATAAGAATCGTTGATAAGCCGGAATAAATGGTCGATACCCACATTAAGATCTTTTGTGGTCTTTATGAAAAAATTACTTTCCCCATTTAGCACTTTGGCTACTTCTAACATTGATTTCGATTGGTCAATCATATTGTTTTCTCCATAAAAAACAATTTAGTTGCAAAAATCTTAGGAAGTTGGCCGCATTTTTTGTCATAATAGTGTTTTTTCCACGATAGAGGCAACTTCATAATATCAGATTCTAGTTTGCCTCATTTGATAATTGCGTCCATAATTACCTGAATAGTATGGCAAGTATCATCAAAAGAAATATCCTTTGCATAGTCATATTCGCGGCTATACTTGTTCCATTGTCTGCGGAGTGTATCACTATCCCGGATTTCCTGCATGATCTCCGGGTACTGCGTTAAGATTTTAGAACTGCCGCGTTTTTCCGTTGTCTGTTCCAGTGCCCGCCGCAGCGTTGCCTTATCGTACTCGGCTCCACGCAGGGCGTACAGAATATAGATGTCGTAGTAATCTCTCGGACGGGTGTTTGCAATATTACGGGACAACACGGTTTCCAGCTTTTCGGCCAGAACCGTTTCAAGATTGTAGGCAAGAACGCTGATCGTGCGGTCATCGAACAGCATGGAAAAGGTGTACTCGATTTCGCGGGGCGTTATCATATCGCCGGTGGTGACATCCACCGTCAGCGGAACGCTGATCGGCGGGTAGTTGGCTTTCAGCGACACCCGGATTCCGGGGTAATCGTCCATTTCCCGGATGTCTGCAACACCCAGAACTTCAAACTGCACATCATCGTCAATCTGGACTGCACACACATCTTTGAAAATGGAAAGGATGGCTTTATGGGTCAGTGTAAAGCCCTTGATAGTCGTATCCAAATCCATAGTGGCCCGTGTGTCCAGACCAACGATGGCCGACACCAGAAAGCCGCCTTTGATGATGAAGTTATGCTTATATCCTGTCGTCCTCAACTTTGCAAAAGAACCCAATCCGGGTGTCTTTGAGCGTGTCCGTGACATTCTGCTCGCCACCAGCTATACCAAAAAGACCAGCTGACATCGTGGACGAGGACAAAAGAACGCGCTATACTGAGGATGGCAGTGGTATTCGGAGCAATCCATGAACCACGACCAACCGTTCTTTGATAACCGAATATCGTTCATCCTCGCTTTTATAGCGAAAGTGAGGAACCCCCTATGACTGAAAATAAAAACCGTGTCTGCTGCCTGTACCGTGTTTCCACCGATAAGCAGGTGGATTTCAACTCGAACCATGAAGCAGACCTTCCCATGCAGCGCAAGGCGTGTCACAAATTTGCCGAAGCAAAGGGCTGGGTCATCGTCCATGAAGAACAAGAAGAAGGCGTGTCTGGCCACAAAGTCCGCGCAGAAGCCCGTGACAAGCTGCAAATCATCAAGGAATACGCCCGAAAGGGCAAATTTGATATTCTGCTGGTGTTCATGTTCGACCGTATCGGACGCATCGCAGATGAAACGCCATTTGTCGTAGAATGGTTTGTACGAAACGGCATCCGGGTATGGAGTACCCAAGAGGGTGAGCAGCGATTCGACAACCACACTGACAAATTGCTGAACTATATCCGCTTCTGGCAGGCAGACGGCGAAAGCGAAAAAACTTCTGTCCGTACCCGTACCAGCCTGCGGCAGCTTGTGGAAGAAGGACACTTCAAGGGCGGCAGTGCGCCGTATGGTTATGACCTTGTGAAAAGTGGCCGCATCAACAAGCGCAAGCACGAACTCTACGAACTGCATATCAACGAGCAGGAAGCCGAAATCGTTCGGCTGATCTTCGATAAATATGTATACGAGGGTTACGGCGCACAGCGGATTGCCACCTATCTGAACAATGCTGGATACCGTGCCCGCTCTGGAAAGTGCTGGCATCCGGGCAGCTTGCGAGGAATGGTCGGCAACCTGACCTACATGGGCGTTCTCCGCTGCGGAGATGCCCGCTCCGAATTGATGCCCGAACTCCAGATCATCCCGCAGGAGGAGTTTGAAGCTGCACAGCGTATCCGGGAAGATCGCTCTGCCCACGCAGCGGAAGAAGCCGAACACCATGTTCCTCTTCGTACCCGTGGACAGGCATTGCTTTCCAATAACGTTTACTGCGGCCACTGTGGTGCAAGGCTCGCCCTGACGACCAGCCGGAAATGGCGTAAGCTCTCCGATGGTACTCTGGACGATACGCTCCGCATTCGCTACACCTGCTACGGAAAACTCCGCAAGCAGACGGATTGCACCGGGCAGACCGGCTACACTATGCACATTCTGGATGAGATCATCGACAAGATGGTTCGCCAGATTTTCTCCCGCTTGAGAGGTATCCCAAAAGAGCAGCTTATCACCAGCCGCTATGCGAAGGAAACTGCGGAGCGCAAGAACCATCTGCAAGCCCTTCAAGCAGAACGCGACAAGGCCGAAAAAGACTTGCTCGCCTTAAAAACTGAGATTCTGGCTGTAATCAAAGGGGAGAGTGCTTTTCCGAAAGACACTCTTGCCGAGATGATCGCAGCACAGGAAAAGAAGCACACGGAGTTGGACACTCTGTGTGAAGAAGCCAGTGCAGAACTGGAGCGAAACGCTGAATTGATGGCAAATGTATCGCAGCTGTACGAAGAATTGATCTCTTACGCAGACCTGTACGACAGTGCCAGCTTTGAATCAAAAAAGATGATTGTTAGCCAGCTTATCCGCAGGATAGACGTTTATCGTGGATATCAAATTCATGTGGACTTCAACTTTGATCTTGCGCAGTATTTGGAGAACAGCGATGAACTTGCTTGCTGACAAATATAAAAACACCGTTGACTTCGATTTGAAATCAACGGTGTTTGTAACTCTCATTTGAGCCAATGGTGGAGAATACCGGGATCGAACCGGTGACCTCTTGCATGCCATGCAAGCGCTCTCCCGGCCGAGCTAAGCCCTCACCCGTTTGGCAGCAACAAAAAAAGCACCACACATCTCTGTGTAGTGCTTTTTGTTCTGGTGGAGATTACCGGGATCGAACCGGTGACCTCTTGCATGCCATGCAAGCGCTCTCCCAGCTGAGCTAAACCCCCAGATGTTTGGCTTTGTGCCTGACGACATGGGTTATTATACCAGCCGGAGGGGCGCTTGTCAACGGTTTTTTACAAAAATCTATCCTCTTTTTTCAGCGGCGCAGCGCACCCGGAAGCTTTTGACGCAGCTGCGTTTTTCCCGGGCTGCTCTGCCGCAAATGGCTGCCGCATTACCTGTCCCATTTGTCGCACAGGGCGTTGATCTGGTCGGCAAATTTTGCCAGATCCTTATTGGCGCCGCCCTCGTTGTGCTCGATGACCCGCAGCAGGCGCTTGCCGGCGCTGAGCAGCCGCTGGAACACGGTAGCGGCGCGGTTTGCGCCCTCGCCGGTCCTCTGCTCCACGCGGACCTTCGTGCCCTCCTGCAGGCAGACTGCGCCCTCGGCACCGATGGCCCACTGCGCGCCATTGTAGGGCGCACAGGCAGTAAAGCCCTGTTCGGTCAGGGTGTCCACAAAGCGGTTCTCCACCTCGTCCTCGCCGTGGATTACGAACACCCGCCGGGGCTTTTCCGTAAAGGCGTTCACCCAGCGCAGCAGACCGTCCTTATCGGCGTGGCCGGACATTCCGGTCAGCTGACAGATCTCCGCCTTCACCTCGATGGGCTCACCGAACAGCTTGACCGAGTCCACTCCCTCGATGAGGGTGCGCCCCAAGGTGCCCACCGCCTGAAAGCCCACGAAGAGGATGGTGCATTCCGGCCGCCACAGGTTGTGCTTGAGGTGGTGGCGGATGCGTCCGGCCTCGCACATTCCGCTGGCGGACAGGATGACCTTGGGCGTGCGGTCGGTGTTGATCATGCGGGAGTCGTCGCTGGTCACGCTGATGCGCAGCCCCGGCACGTTGATGGGGTCGATGCCCTTTTCCAGCAAAGCACGGGTCTGGGCGTCAAAGCAGTCGGGGTCTGTATCCCGGAAGATGCGGGTAGCCTCGGTGGCCAGCGGGCTGTCGATGTAGACCGGGAAGTTGCCGTGCCCCTTAACCAGCCCTTTTTCCTTGATCTCCCGCAAAAAATACAGCATCTCCTGCGTGCGCCCCACCGCAAAGCTGGGCACTACCACGTTGCCGCCCCGGTCAAAGGTGCGCTGCAAAATTTTTGCCAGCTCTGCCACATAGTCCGGCTTGGGGTCGTGGTTGCGGTCGCCGTAGGTGGACTCCATGAACACATAGTCCGCCTGCCGGATATAGGTGGGGTCTTTGATGATGGGCTGATCCAGATTGCCGATATCGCCGGAGAACACCAGCTTTGTGGTGGTGCTGCCCTCGGTGATCCACAGCTCGATGCTGGCAGAGCCCAGCAGGTGCCCCACGTCCACGAACCGTGCTTCGATGCCCGGGGCAAGCTGGATGCGCCTGCCGTACTCCACGCCCCGGAACAGGCGGCAGGCGGCTTCGGCATCCTGTATGGTGTACATGGGCTCTACCGGCTCTGCGCCGGAGCGCTTGCCCTTACGGTTTTTCCACTCGGCTTCAAACTCCTGAATATGCGCCGAGTCCCGCAGCATGATGCCGCACAGCTCCACGGTGGGGATGGTGGCGTAGATCCTGCCCCGGAAGCCATTGTGCGCCAGCAGCGGCAAAAGACCGGTATGGTCGATATGCGCATGAGTAATGAGCACAAAGTCGATCTCGCCGGGGGCTACGGGCAGGGGCTGGTTTTCGTACACATTCTTGCCCTGCTCCATGCCGTAGTCGATGAGGAAACGCTGCCCTGCCGCCTCCAGCATGGTGCAGCTGCCGGTCACCTCGTGGTTCGCGCCTAAAAACGTAAGCTTCAATGCAGAACACCTCCGGTTCGTTTTATCGCAATTTTAAAAACAGTGCCTGTCAAAACGGCATCTTTGCGATATGCAGGTTGCGGATGTTGCCCGGGCATTAAAAACGCAACCTGCGATATGGCTTTAGTATAGCATATTTTTAAGGTACACGCCGCACAAATCTGCGGGAAGTTTGCGGGCATAATGCTGAAATGCAGAAAAAATTTTTATACAATCTTGACAAACCACCCTGTTCTGTTATAAACTTAGGTTTGTATGACGTTCGTTCGTATTTTATGAGTCTTTTCAAATAGAGAGGTAGAAATTTATGGTTCGTAACGATTTGCGCAACGTTGCCATTATCGCTCACGTTGACCACGGCAAGACCACCCTGGTGGATGCCCTGCTGCGTCAGAGCGGCGCTTTCCGCGACAATCAGGTGGTGTCCGAGCGTGTGATGGACAGCGGCGATATCGAGCGTGAGCGCGGCATCACCATTCTGGCAAAGAACTGCTCCTGCACCTACAAGGGCGTTAAGATCAACATCGTCGATACCCCGGGCCACGCCGACTTTGGCGGCGAGGTGGAGCGCGTGCTGAAGATGGTCAACGGCGTGCTGCTGCTGGTGGACGCTGCCGAGGGCTGTATGCCCCAGACCCGCTTTGTGCTGCAGAAGGCTCTGCAGCAGAACCTGAGCCTTGTGGTGGCCATCAACAAGATCGACCGTCCCGATGCCCGCATCAAGGAGGTCATCGACGAGGTGCTGTACCTGCTGATGGATCTGGGCGCTACCGACGAGCAGCTGGAGTGCCCCATCCTGTTCTGCTGCGGCCGTCAGGGCACTGCAAGCCTTGACCCCGATGTGCCCGGCACCGACCTGATCCCCCTGTTCGACACCCTGCTGGACACCATCCAGCCGCCGGAGGGCGACCCCGAGGCTCCCTTCCAGATGCTGGTGTCCTCTGTGGACTACAACGAGTTCGTGGGCCGCATCGGCATCGGCCGCATCCAGAACGGCGTTGCCAAGGTGGGCGAGGAAGTCGTCGTGTGCGACTGGCACAACCCCGACCTGAAGATGCGCGGCCGTCTGACCAAGCTGTATGACTTTCAGGCAAACGGCCGTCAGCCCTGCGATAACATCACCGCAGGCGATATCGTGGCCTTCTCCGGTCTGCCGGATGTGACCATCGGCAATACCCTGTGCAGCCCCGCTCAGATCGAGCCGCTGCCCTTCGTCAAGATCAACGACCCCACCGTGGAGATGACCTTCTCCGTCAACGACAGCCCGCTGGCAGGCCGCGAGGGCAAGTATGTCACCAGCCGCCAGATCCGCGACCGTCTGCAGAAGGAACTGCTGAAGGACGTAGCTCTGAAGGTGGAGGACTCCCCCACGACCGATTCCTTCCGCGTCATGGGCCGCGGTGAGATGCACCTGTCCATCCTGATCGAGACCATGCGCCGCGAGGGCTACGAGCTGCAGGTCTCTCCCCCGCACGTTCTGACCAAGGTCATCGATGGCAAGACCTACGAGCCTATGGAGCACGTTGTCATCGACGTACCCTCCCAGTATCAGGGCGCTGTCATGACCGGTCTGGGTCAGCGCAAGGCTCTGCTGCAGCAGATCGAGTCTCTGGGCACCGACCGTGTCCGTCTGGAGTTCCGTATGCCCAGCCGCGGCCTGTTCGGCTACCGCAACCAGTTCCTGACCGATACCCACGGCGAGGGCATCATCAACCAGATCTTTGACGGCTACGACGTCTGGGCTGGCATGATCGCCAACCGCTCCACCGGCTCTCTGGTCAGCTTTGAGACCGGCGATGCCGTCACCTACGGCCTGTACAACGCCCAGCAGCGCGGTACCCTGCTTGTCGGTGCCGGCGAGAAGGTGTACGAGGGCATGGTCATCGGCTACACCGCCTCCGGCGAGGATGTGGACGTGAACGTCTGCAAGACCAAGCACCTGACCAACACCCGCGCCTCCGGCTCTGACGATGCTCTGCGCCTGATCCCCGTCAGCAAGCTGAGCCTCGAGGGCTGCCTGGAGTTCCTTGCGCAGGACGAGCTGCTGGAGGTCACCCCGGAGAACCTGCGTATCCGTAAGCAGATCCTGAACCACGACCAGCGCATGAAGGCCAAGAGCAAGCTGAAGTAATTTCAAAAAAGCATCCTTATTATTGCAGCGCAGAAGTACCTACGGGCGTTTCTGTGCTGCTTTTTTCATGTCCGGCAAATCGCTCTGTGCTTTTGCCGCAGCCAGATGAAAGCTTCCCCCGGACGGGGGAAGCTTTCATCTGGCTGCAAAAATTGATTTCCGTAATTTTGTAAAAAAGGCTTGCAAAAGCGCGGTGACTGCGGTATAATATCTCTCGCAGTCACTGTTATGCCTCTTTAGCTCAGTCGGTTAGAGCACCTGACTGTTAATCAGGGTGTCGCCTGTTCGAGTCAGGCAAGAGGCGCCAGCAAGCGATGGATATTTTTCCATCGCTTTTTTGTTTTTCTGTATCTTTTTTCACCTATTCTTAAAGAATATCGCCTTGAAGAACACTAATGGATGTGGTATACTTTTATAAGTTTATAGATGTAGAAAAGCCGCATGGCTTTCCCGCATCCACAGACAGGCGCTCCCCCGGCCAGAAGGCTGCCGTGTAGGAGCGCAGTTTTTTCGTTGGTCAAATCAGCAGGCCAGCCGGCGGCCTTGTGTGGCAAGCACGGGGCGGCAGGGCAGCTTTGTGTCGTTTGAATAAATCTGTAGAATAAAAGGAAACATCTATGCGTTATACCTACGTCCGGCAGCACGATACCACCGACTGTGCGGCTGCCTGTCTGGCCATGGTGTGCCTGCACTACAAAAAGGAAGTGACCATCACCCGCCTGCGGGATATGATGGGCACGGACCTGAAAGGCACCAACCTTGTAGGCCTGCAAAAAGCCGCCAATGAACTTGGTTTTACCACCGCCGCAGTCCGTGTGGACCGCGAAAACTTCCTGAGCGATTTCTCGCTTCCCTGCATTGCACAGGTCATCACCGATCAGGGTCTGGCTCACTTTGTTGTGGTGTTCAAAAAGACCACCATCAAGGATGACGGCGCGCGCCGCAAGCATATGCTGCAGGACGCCGAGACCCGCAAGGAGGAAGAGGAAAACGGCAAAAAGCATAAGTGCAAGGATTACGTCATCATCGGCGACCCCGGCACGGAGCTGAAAAAGATCACTCTGGACGAGTTCTACAAGAACTTTACCGGCGTGCTGCTGCTGTTGAACCCCACCTCGGAGTTCAAGGGCGGCAAGCTTGGCAAGGACGGTAAGGACGGCAAGAGCAGCAAGTACGGCATGATGAAGCGTTATATCGACCTGCTGCTGCCCCAGAAGAAGCTGTTCTTCTATGCCATCCTCAGCTCGGTCATCACCACCATTCTGGGCATCGCGTCCTCCATGTTCAATAAGATCCTGATGGACGAGGTGCTGCCCTATGGGCTGAACAGCCTGCTGATCACATTGATCCTAGTGTTCAGCGTGGTCAGCATTACCAGTACCCTGATCGGCTTTGTGCGGCAATGGGTGCTGATCCATCTGTCCATCAAGATCGATATCCCGCTGATGCTGGGTTACTTCGGGCACATCTTCAACCTGCCCATGAAGTTCTTTGCCACCCGCAAGACCGGTGATATCACCACCCGTTACTCGGACGCCAACACCATCAAGTCCATCTTTACCAGCATTGCGCTGAGCCTTGTGATGGATATCTCCATGGCGGTTATCACCGGCGTCATCCTGTTCCGCATGAACGCCATGCTGTTCTCCATCTCGCTGTTCATGGCGCTGGTCAGCATCCTGCTGGTGCTGATCTACAAGCAGCCCTATAAACGGATCAACGAAGAGAGCATGGCACAGGCTGCTGCGCTGAACAGCCAGATGATCGAGAGCCTGCGCGGCATCGAGACCGTCAAGTGCAACGCCAACGAGCAGACCGAGCTGGACAATCTGGAACGCGAGTACATGAAGAGCCTGAAGATCAGCCTGCGCTCCAGCCGCATCAGCACCACGCAGGGTCTGATCTCCGCCTTCATCTCCACCGGCTTCGGTATGCTGACCACCTATGTGGGCATCATGCAGGTGCTGAACGGCGAGATGACGCTGGGCGGCTATATGGCCTTCAGCACCCTGTCCAGCTACTTCACCTCCCCCCTGAGCAACCTGATTGGTCTGCAGATGCAGATCCAGGAGGCCAGCATCTCCATGAAGCGTCTGACCGAGATCATGGACTACCCCGCAGAGTACGAGACCGCCGAGGGTACCGAGCAGAGCGAGTTGGAGAAGGTGGACGGCGACATCGAGTTCAAGGACGTCACCTTCCGCTACGGCAACCGCGCCCCGGCACTGGATCACGTCAGCTTCACCATTCCCGCCGGCAAAAAGGTGGCGCTGGTGGGCAGCAGTGGCAGCGGCAAATCCACCATCACCAAGCTGCTGCTGAAGTACTACGACCCCGAGGACGGCGAGATCGACATAAACGGCGCAAATCTGGCCGAGTACACCAACCATTCGGTGCGCCGTGCCATTGCCTATGTGCCCCAGAATGTTGAGCTGTTCAGTAAGACCATCTACGACAACATCCGCATCTCCCGCATGGACGCCACGCTGGACGAGGTGAAGGAGGCTGCCAAGAAGGCAGATGCCCACGAGTTTATCCGTCACCTGCCGCTGCAGTACAACACCTATCTGGAGGAAGCCGGCAACGGCCTGTCCGGCGGTGAGAAGCAGCGTATCGCACTGGCGCGTGCCTTCCTGAAGGACTCCAACCTCTATATTCTGGACGAGTCCACTAGTAATCTGGACTTTGCCACCGAGACGCTGATCTTCAACATGATCTACGAGCAGCTGGCAGATCGCTCCATGCTGATCGTGGCGCACCGCCTTTCCACCATCCGTGACTGTGACCTGATCCTTGTGATGGATCACGGCAAGATCGTGGAGCGCGGCACTCATGAGGAGCTGATGGCAAAGGACGGCCGCTATGCCGAGCTGTGGAATATGCAGCAGGGCATCTTCCGCAAGCGCAAGCCCGAGCCCGCTCCGCAGATGCCCTCCGCTGTGGTGGTGGAGGACGATGACGGCGAGTCCATCACCTACTGACCGCACCGCATCCGCAGCGTTTGCCCGGATGCAGCATACGTTTTTTCCCGCTGAGCGGGAAGCTGAAGAATGCCTCGTTATGCTGTGCCCGGAGGCAGACGCTTCCGGGCACTCTTTTGTTTCGACTTTCATCCAAAAAATAACAGGATTAGGGGTAATTTATCATGAACGAGATCAAAGTTGCTGAAAACAAGACGCTTAAGCTGACCAATGTTCTCTCCCGTGTTGTGCGCCCGGAGGAGCTGGGCAATCTGCCGGTCGTCCTGACCCAGATGCAGAACTTTATAAAGAGCAACGGCGCACAGCCCATCGGCCCGCTGGTGCAGGCCATCAAGATGGGCACCGGCCCGGATCATGTGCCGGAGCTGTACATGATGCAGCAGGCCACCCAGATGATTACCCAGATGGAGCCCGGCTACCACATGGACGCTGTGCTGCGGGTGAAGAACTGCCTGTACGCCCACTACACCGGCCCGCTGAACCAGAACCAGCTGGCTACCGCCAAGCTGCAGATCATGGCCTTTGAAAACGACATCAAGCTGACCGGCGACAACTATACCATCTATGTCAATCAGGACGATGACGATGCCGTGATCGACGTATTTATGGAGACCAAATAATTATGACGACAACCATTCAGAACCTTTCGGATCTGCAGGATCGCCGGATCATGATGGACAAAAAGCTGCCCCCCTACGGGTACGCCTTTGTCATTCTGACCGGCCTGTTCATGATCTTTCTGGTGATCTGGAGCACCCAGACCAACCGCATCTATGTCAGCCAGAACAGCGGTGTGGTGCAGGCCGCAAACAAGACCTACATCATGTCCAGCTACTCCGGCTCCATCACCGAGCTGTATGTCTCTGAAGGCAGCTATGTGAACGAGGGCGACCTGATCGCCCGGCTGAAGAGCACCGATCTGGATATGCAGAAGGACAACCTGCAAAGCCAGCTGGATATCTACCAGAAGCAGCTGGATCAGTACAACAAGCTGCTCAAGTGCATTCAGGACGACACCAACTACTTTGATGAGACCAGCGCCGAGGATCAGCCCTACTACTACCAGTACCAGACCTACAAAAGTCAGGTAGCGCAAAAGACCTTTGACGCCACCACCTATCAGGCTGCCGGTTACTCCGACACCCAGATCAAGGCCCTGATGGAGCAGAACCAGAGCGAGCTGGAGGCCCTGTACTACTCCACCATGCAGACCATCTCCCAGAGCATTACCAGTGCGCAGATCAATGTGGATAATCTGCAGGCACAGCTGGATTCCCTGAATACCGGCGCCAACGATTACTTCATCTATGCGCCCACCTCCGGCGTGATCCACATGGACACCCCCTACAAGGAGGGTATGGTGCTGAGCGCCGGTTCCGCACTGGCTACCGTTGCCAGCGAGAACGACGATCTGGAGATCGTGGCTATGGTGACGGTGAACGACCGTCCCCTGCTGCACGTCGGCGACCCCTGCAAGATTGCCATTACCGGCCTGTCCGAGTATTCCTACGGCACGCTGACCGGCACGGTCACCTCCATCGACAGCGATGTGACCGCAAGCAGCAGCGGCTCCTACTACAAAATGACCATCAAGCCCGACGCCACCTATGTGGTGAGCCGCAGCGGCGATAAGGTGGATCTTTCCAACGGTATGAGCGTGACCGCCCGCGTGGAATACGATCAGGTCACCTATTTTGAGTATGCCATGGAGGCACTGGGCGTGCTGTTCCGCTAAAACGGACCGCACGGCAGGATGCCCCCTTTACAACCCCCAAAGAGGTACAAACAACATGATTCGAACCGCAAAGAAACTGGCCGCCTGTGTGCTGATGCTGGGTGTGCTGGTATGCGGCACCGCACTGAGCGCTGCCGCCGCCGGCCTGCCCCTTGAGGAGCAGAACGGCGTTTCACTGCCATGGTCTCAGGACATCCCCGCCGAGAGCATTGCCACCGGCAGCTACTCTGCCAATATGCTGCTGGGTGCTTCCCAGCAGTTGTCCCCCGTGGTCAAGCCCAGCTACAGCACCGACTCTGTGGTCTATCTGACCGATGACAGCAGCGTGCTGACCGTAAGCAGCAGCGGCGTGGTACAGGCTGTGGGCGTTGGTACTGCCACCATTACCGCAGCAGCCGGCAACCAGATCTGCGCCTACACCATCGTGGTCTCCATGGATTCCTCCATGATCGTTACCGAGATGGATCTTGCCCTTTCCTCCAACACCATCTATGTAGGCAACTCGGTGTCTGCTTCCCTGCAGGTGCGCCCCTCCTCCGCCTCCAACTACGCTACCGTCACCCTGACCTCCTCAAACGAGAAGGTGGCCACGGTCAACAGCTTTGGCCGCGTGACCGGCGTAGCCCCCGGTAAAGCCACTATTACCGCCACCTGCGGCTCTGTGGTAGCCACCACCACCGTTACGGTGCTTGCCCTGCCCACGGACGGCTCCACCGGCACAAGCGGCACTGTATCGAGCAACAGTGGGCAGGTGATCACCCCCAGCACCAACTACATCGTGCTCAAGCCCGGTGCCACCCGTACCATCACTGCCAAGGCTACCCCTGCCAGTGCATCCCAGTCCTTCACCTTCAAGTCCGGCAACAGCAGCATTGCCACGGTCAGCCCCTCGGGCGTGGTCACGGCGGTAGGCACCGGTTCTACCTCCATTACCATCTCCAATGGCAAGGCCACTGCCATGGTCACGGTCATCGTGAACCGCTCGGCAGACGCCGCCTCTGGCAGCGACAGCAGCACGGACAACACGGACACCCCGGACGACAACAACACCATCCCGCTGGACCCTGTGGTGCAGACCATTCAGGACAGCAGTGAGGATCAGGTAGTGTTCAACCAGTCTGAGGTCCCCACCGTGACCAGCGATATCCTGAACGCCCTGCGCACCACCGGCAAGACCCTGTGCGTGGTGGGCGACGGCTACACCCTGAACGTTTCCGGCAAAAATGTAAAGAGCACCACCAGCGAGATCGACACCGCCATCACCTTCACCGAGAGCGCAGAGGGGCTGGAGTTCGAGCTGGACAATGGCCGTACCCTTCCCTGCGCAGTGCAGCTGGAGCTGGATGTGAGCAATTACTCCCGCCTGTACCTGTACAACACCATCACCAACAAGTGGCAGTACCTGAACAGCTATAAGGACGGCGTGATCACCGCCGACACTGCCGGCCGCTACCTGCTGACCAACCAGAACCTGCGGTTCGGCAATATCAACTGGACCTTCTTCATCGCCGGCGGCGTGGTGATCGTGATCATCGCCATTGCCTACATCGCATTCAAGAAGCGCTACTGGTTCTGGTAAGCGCCCCTGCTCTTCCCGCATATAACAAGCCGCCCGCTGCACAGCATTTCGTGCAGCGGGCGGTTTTGTGTTTGCCTGTGAAAAGCAATCCTCTAAAGAGCATCTTTTCTTGTGAAAAAAATGGTTCAGAAGCGCCCGCAGGCGTTTCTGAACCACAGTAAAAATCATCTTTCCTCTGAATATGGTCAGAGCGCAGCGGAGCCCCTTCTAAATCTCATTCTCCCCTGTTACTCCACCGTTACGCTCTTGGCAAGGTTGCGGGGCTTATCCACGTCACAGCCGCGCAGCACCGCCATGTAATAGGCGAACAGCTGCAAGGGTACGATGAGCTGCAGCGGCATCAGGATGTCATCGTACTCGTCCAAGCGGATGACCTCGGTGGCAACGCCCTCCGGCACCTCCGCGTCCTTGGTGGTGAACAGCAGCACCCGCGCGCCGCGGCTGCGGGTCTCCTTGGCGTTGGAGATAGTCTTTTCGTAGACGTTCTTCTGGGTGGCCAGCGCGATCACCGGCACGCCGTCCGTGATCAGGCTGATGGTGCCGTGCTTCAGCTCGCCTGCCGCGTAGGCATCCGAGTGCACATAGCTGATCTCCTTCAGCTTCAGGCTGCCCTCCAGCGAGAGGGCGTAATCGAACCCGCGTCCGATGAAAAAGCAGCTCTGGGTGTTCACATAGCGGCTGGCAAGGTACTTGATCTGCTCGCAGTCCGCAAGGCGCGGCTTGATGACCTCAGATGCGTGCAGCAGCTGAGCGGTGTAGTACTTTGTCTTTTCCTCGGTCAGCTGCCCGCGCGCGTAGGCCAGACGCAGGGCAAACAGGTACAGCACGCACAGCTGCACCATATAGGCCTTGGTGGACGCCACCGCGATCTCCGGCCCGGCGTAGGTGTACATGACGTAATCCGCCGCCCGGGCGATGCTGCTGCCCACCACATTCACAATGGCCAGCACCGGCACGCCCCGGCTCTTCGCCAGCTTGAGGGCGGCCAGCGTATCGCTGGTCTCGCCGGACTGGCTGATGATGATGACCAAATCCTCCGGCTTCAGGATGGGGTCGCGGTAGCGGAACTCGCTGGCGATATCCACCTGTGCGGGCACCCGCGCCAGCGCCTCGATGGCGGTCTTGCCCACCATACCGGCGTGCATGGCCGTGCCGCAGCCCACCAGATGCACTGTGCCGATGCTGCGCAGCTTTTCGTCCGTCAGCTCCGGGATGCGCAGCTCCGGCAGTCCGTTCTCCACCCGGGGGCTGACCGTTGCCGTGATGGCGGCGGGCTGCTCGTTGATTTCCTTGAGCATAAAGTGGGGGTAGCCGCCCTTTTCGGCGGCCTCCATATCCCAGTCTGCGGTCAGCTTTTCGCGCTCCACCGCCTCGCCGAACTCGTTATAGAAGCGGATGCCCTGTGCCGTGCACACGGCCATGTCCCCTTCCTCCAGCACGCTGTAGCTGCGGGTGTACTTGAGCAGCGCCGGGATATCCGAGGCCACAAAGTTTTCGCCCTCGCCCCAGCCCACGATGAGCGGGCTTTCCCGCTTGACCGCAAAGATGGTGTCCGGGTAGTCCTTGAACAGCACCGCCAGCGCGTAGCTGCCCCGTACCTTGGCAAGCGCAGCCTGCAAGGCCTGCAGCGGCTCACCCTGATAGCAGCTGTCGATGAGCTTTACCAGCACCTCGGTATCGGTCTCGCTGGTAAAGGTGTAGCCCTTAGCGATCAGACGCTCCTTCAAAGCGCCGTAGTTCTCAATAATACCGTTGTGCACGATGCTGACCCGGGGCGTGGAGTGCGGGTGGCTGTTCACGTCGCTGGGCTCGCCGTGGGTCGCCCAGCGGGTATGACCGATGCCGCAGCCGCTCTGTGGCAGCGCCAGCTCCTCCAGCTTGCTGCGCAGGGTGGAAAGCCGCCCCTTGCTTTTGACCACGCGGATACCGTCCCGCTGGGTGAGCGCCACACCGGCAGAATCGTACCCGCGGTACTCCAGCTTCTCCAAGCCGTCCAGCAGCACCTGCTGGGCGCTGCGCATACCAACATAACCTACAATGCCACACATACAAAATACCTCCAGACCGACTGCGGCGCGCCGAAATGCGCTGCTGCACAGTCAGTTTCCTCTATCAAAGTCTATGTTCTTGTATGGCTTTCTTTGCAGGGTTCTGTTCCGGTATTGCTGCCGGTTTTTGCCCTGTTCTGCGGCTGGTATAGCCCTCAGCCGGAGAAACATCCGCCGAATCTTTCGATGATTCCTCTCCTCGTCACCCTCACGGCTGTCACCCGTGTGGCCCGGCGCTTTGCGTCAGCTTGTGGTACACATTCCTTCTTTCAATGGTTTTTTGGGGGCCTCAATGCATCCCCAGCATTTTATGCAGCTTGGGCTTCCACTTCAGCTTGTACAGCAGCAGCATATTGCACAGTGCGCGGTCGTAAAGAGCAAACGCCACGTTGCCCATGCCCAGTGTGAGCAGGGTCATTGCCAGCGCGGTGGTGCGCAGCTCCTGCGAAATGCTGCCCGCCGGTACCAGCACCAGCAGCAGGCCGTACATGGCCAGCACCGCCGCGTTGCACAGCAGCAGCTTACACAGCAGCTGCAGCGCCCGGGGACGGATGCGGTCGAACCGGGGCTTTACCAGCGGGTAATAGCCCAGCAGCACCGTGAAAATCAGGGCGATCTCCTTATCCGGCACAAAGAGCAGCCCCAGCAGACTGACGGCGGCGTACGCCGTCCATGCCATGGTGATGCCGCACTCCATGCACACCGTTGCAATGAGAAAGCTGGCCACCGCCGGTGCAATGAACATGGCAATGGGGATGATGGTACCCAGCAGCATCAGTGCCACGCACAGTGCCGCCGCCATGCCGCAGTAGGCCATGGACCAGCTTTTGCTTTTTCGTTTCTTCATGGGATCTCCCATTTTTCGGTGTCAGCATCCTGCTCCAGCGGGTAGACCGCGTGCTGCAGGCCCAGGATCATGATATTGTTCAGCAGGGTGTCGTTCAGCTTGAGATCCAACATCTTGTACGCCCGCATCAGGTCGTTGACCGCTGCCAGCGCCTGCCGCCGGGCGTTCTCCATTGCGGCAGCCTGTCCGTTGAGTTCGTTGACCACAAACACGTTGTACTGGCCTTTGCGGCGGTCGGTCTCAAAGCGCTCGGCCTTATCCAGCAGATAGAAAATGCGGCCGATGCAGCTGCCGATATACCGCATACTCTTGCGCTGATTGTTGTCGTCCGTAGCCAGCGTGGAGTACAAAGCGCCGTAGACATTGCTCATAGGCTCGGCGGCAAGGGCGTAGTTTTTGGCGCTCAGGTTCATCTGCACCACCGCCTGCTCCCGCTCCTGCGCAAACAGCCGCTCCAGTGCCGGGTTCTCCTGCCGTGCCTTGTCGTAGGCGCGGCGCAGCAGCAGCCTGTCCACTGCGCGGCGCACGCGCTTTGCCGGGCGCAGCTCACTGTACTTGCGATCCTGCAGGTTATGCCAGCCCATCAGGATCTCCGTCTGCGCCGCCTGCCGGATGCCCAGCGTCTGGCACATCATGCTGCGCCGGAACGGCGTGCCGGGCACCCGCTGCCGCTTGCAGGTGGGCATACGCCCCGCCAGACTGTCGGACAGGATGGCAAACAGCACCCCGTTGGTGCGCAGCAGATGGCAGGCGTAGAAGCCGTAAGACTTATACATCTGCCGCCGCACCCCGCGGAGATAACGCATATAGGTGTTGTAATCCCGGATCGTCAGTTCCGGCAGATAGGGCCGCATCCGTCCCTTCATAAGAGCCAGCCATCCTTTCTGTACAGCATTGCATCCTGCGGTCAATAAGGCTAGTATAATCCTTTTTATGCGCCAGCGCAACCACCGGATGCAAAAACTGCCGTAATTTGTCATTATGCCGAATTTTGTGAAATCGTTATCCCCCATTAAAAACACCCGCAGACCGTCTCTTTTGTGCAAAAGACTGGCTGCGGGTGTTTGTGCCGGATTTTCCCGGCAAAAGACACACTTTTCCATGTAATGTCTGCCGGGAGCGGGGCTTAAATGCCCTTACTTCTTTTCAAAATGGGTGCGTTTGCCGTCAAAGCCGGATTTGGGCATGGGCTTTGCCACCTTCTCGGTCTTGGGGGCATTATAGTACATATACAGCTGGCAGGGGATCATGCCGTTGTACATCTTGCGGCGCTTGTTGGCGCGCTTGCCGTAGTGCAGTTCAAAGTCCATATCGGCGGTAATGGCGTACAGACCGGCACAGGGGCTGGCTTCCATCTGCTGTCCCAGTGTGCGGGCCAGCTTGGCAGCGCCCTCAATGGTGCCCAGACGCTCGCCGTACGGAGGGTTCGTCAGCACGATGGCCTCCGGCTTTGCGGCAAAGGTGGCAACATCCGCCACCTCAAAGTGGCAGCGGTTCTCCACACCGGCCAGCTTGGCGTTGGCGTTGGCCTGTGCCACGGCGGCGGGGTCGATATCGTAGCCGAAGGCCTCAAAGCCCACGTCCAGCTTGGACTCTGCCAGTGCCTTCTGGCGCTGCTCTGCCCACAGGGCGGCGGGCACAAAGCTGTAGCGCTCGGCGGCAAAGCGGCGCTTCAGACCCGGGGCGATGTTCATAGCCTTCTGTGCGGCCTCGATCAGCAGCGTGCCGCTGCCGCAGAAGGGATCCTCCACCAAGCTGTCGCGGCGCACACGGCCAAGGTCGGCGATGGTAGCCGCCAGCGTCTCGCGCAGGGGGGCTTCCATGGCATTGCGGCGGTAGCCGCGCTTGTGCAGACCTTCGCCGGTGGTGTCCAGCATGATCTCGCACACATTTTTGCGCAGCATAAAGCGCACCTTGTACTCCACGCCGCTCTCGGGCAGCACGGTGGTGCGGTGACCCTTCATCAGGCGCTTGACCACTGCCTTTTTGATGACGCTCTGGCAGGCGGGGATGCTGGTCAGCTGGCTGTTCAGAGAAGAACCGGTGACCGGGAAGGCGGCGTCCACAGGTAGAAACTCCTCCCACGGGATGGAATACACGCCGTCGAACAGCTCGTCGAAGGTGGTGGCCTTGTAGCGTGCCAGCAGCAGCATCACGCGCTCCACGGTGCGCAGGTTGAGGTTTGCGGCGGCGATCATCTCTGCCCCGCCGCAGAAGCTCAGACGGCCATCCTCCACCCGGATGTTCTCTGCGCCGATGCGGGTCAGCTCAAATTTAGCGGTGGATTCGCACCCGAAAAAGCAGGGAGCGATCAGTTCAAATTTTGCGGGCATGGTAGTTCCTTTCTGTTCTGTACCGAAAAAACAGACCTGTCCGACCGGGGATAGGCCTGCCTGTGTTCCTTGTGATCCCAGCTGATGCAATGGCTTAGCGGCCACGGCGGCTGCGGGGCGCATAGCCGCCGCCCCGGCGGTTGTTGGTCTCGTGATCGAGGTCCGCCATCTTTTCCTCGCTCTGGCTCTTGAAGCGGCTCATCATGTCCTCAAAGCTCAGGTTGTCGGAGCGGGTGGGTGCCTTGGGCTGCCACACGCGGGGTGCAGCCTCCCGGGCAGGGCCTCTGCCGCCCTCACGGGGGGCACGGCCTGCGCCGCGACCGCCGGAGCGTCCGCCCTCCTGCCCGCCGCGGAAGCCGCCCGGACGGGGGCCTGCGGGGCCGCGGCCTTCCCGGGGCTGACGCGGAGCCGGAGGCAGCAGCCGCTTGATGGACAGCGCAATCTTGCCGTCCGGTGCAATGTTGATGACCTGCACCTTTACTTCATCGCCATCGTGCAGCACGGTGTTGATATCCTGCACGAACTCGTTGGATACCTCGGAAATGTGGACCATGCCGACACGCCCCTCCGGCAGCGCAACAAATGCGCCAAAGGGCTTTACACCGGTCACGCGGCCTTCGAATACGTTCCCTACCTCAATTGCCAAAGCTCAATACTCCTTGTTTTCCAAAACTCTTGACCTGCCGCGCGGTCAGTTACCGGTCACATCCACAAAGATGCGCTCGTTGGGTGCGGCGTAGTTGTAAGAGTCGCGTGCGACCCATTCGGTGATCTGGTCGGCATCGCCGCTCAGTACGCGCTGCAGCTCCTGATTTTCCGTCTGTTGCTGCGCCACCTGTTCGTTCAGTGTTTCCAGTTCTGCCCGCTTGGAGCTGATGGTGACCTGATTGGAGATATAAGCCGCCAGCATACTCAGCAAAAGCAGCACGAAAAACAGGCGGAACGCCATGGTGACCACTGCATTCTTTCTGCGCTTTTTGCGTCCCGTATTCGTCATTGCCTTACGCTCCTGTCTGAACAGCAGACCTTCTGCGTCTGTTCTCTTACTTTGATACGTTTGAATTATACAACAATGCCCGCTGGTTTGGCAAGTTCTTTTTGGATTTTTTTGCGGTTCTTTCTGCGTTCCGGCGTAATTTGCGGGCAGCTTTCGCCGCAGCGCGGCGGCGGCGCACAGGCTGCAGCGCAAAACGGTGCAAAATACGGCCGGGCAGGCGCAAAGCAGCGCCTATCTCCCGCCCCAGCGCCCGCAGCGGGATGCCCAGCACCCCGGCAGTGCAAAGGGCAGCGGCAAGGGCCGCCACCACCATGTACCACCGCAGCACGCCTGCGGCGCTGTACCCGGCGGCATAGCTCTGGCACGCCAGCAGCACCGCACCGGAAAGCAGCATATCCGGCGCAAAAGCCGCCCTGCCCCGCACCGGCAAAAACGCCCGCACCGCGCCAAGGGCAGCGCCCAGCACGGCGCAGGCGGCGGCTTCCTGCAAAAGCCGGACGGGCAGCAGCACCTGCACCATCAGCGCAGCAGCCGGTGCCAAAAGCTGCCGACTGCGCGGGCGGCGGTATACTCCAGCCCATCGAACCGCCCGGTCAGCTTTGCTTCCCCTGCTTCCAAGTCCAGCGTCTGCATACTGATCTGTGCACCGGACAGGTGTAAAATGCCCTTGCCGGTCTCCAGCGCGGCGCTTTCGGCGCTGCAATGCAGCACCCGCTGCACCCCGGTAACGGTCAGCCTGCTGCGGCTTTCCAAGATCAGGTCATGGGGCAGCGGCGGCTTTGCGGCAGCTTTTTCCATAGGCAGTCCCCCTCTGCCAGCATTGTATGCGGGCAGGCAGGGCGGTTATTCCGCGATCACCTCGTACATCTCGCGGGCAACGTCTTTTGTGCGGGGCTCTTCATCCGAGAGCACCCGCACCTTGATGGGACGGTTGCCGAAGGTGACCTCGATGATGTCCCCGGCATTGACGGCCTGACTGGCCTTAGCCACCTTGCCGTTGATGAGGATGCGGCCTGCATCCGCCACCTCGTTTGCCACGGTGCGGCGCTTGATGAGGCGGGAGACCTTGAGATATTTATCCAGACGCATTTGAGCTGTTCCTTTCTTTTCAGCAAAAAAGCCGCCGCACCTTGTGCAGGCAGCGGCGGCGTGACAGAACCGATTACAGGGTGTCCTTCAGGGACTTGCCGGGCTTGAACACGATGCTGCGGGAAGCAGCGATGGTGATGGGCTCGCGGGTGCGGGGGTTGATGCCCTGACGCTCGGCGCGCTCGCGCACCTCAAAGGTGCCAAAGCCGGAGATGCTGATCTTTTCGCCCTCGGTCATGGCCTTGCCCAGTGCCTCAAAAACGGCGTTGACAGCCTGCTCGGCGCTCTTCTTGCTCATTTCGGTGTTTGCCGCAACCTGTGCGATCAAGTCGGTCTTGGTCATATTATTTGCCTCCATCTGATTTTTGTCTTAAATTCTCTCGTTCTATCGGAGCAGGTCATTCGACCTGAGTACCGCGTTGTTCCTGTTCCAGACACTGCTGTGTAAAGCGCTTGGACGCAAAGGTCAATGCTTCCTCTGCATCCACCCCCGCAAGCCGGGCGGCGTTCACCGCTGCAAACAGCAGCTGGCCTGCGGCCTCCTGCCTTGCGGCGTCCTCTGCCGTGGCAAAGGACTGCACGGCGGTTTCCAGCCGGTGCTGCGCTGCGGCTGCATCCTGCTGCCCAAGGCCATGCCCGGCGGCACGCTTTTGCAGCTTCTGCGCCCGCATGAGCGCGGGCAGCGTAGCAGGCACGGTGGCCAGCTCGTCGGCCAGAGTGGTGCGCCCCTTTTCCTTATTTTTGAGCGCATCCCAGCCATTTATACCGGCGTTTTCCGCTGCGGAGGACGCAAAGATGTTGGGGTGCCGGAACACCAGCTTTTCGCAGACGTTGCGGCACACATCCTCAAAGGTAAAGCGTCCCCGCTCTTCCTCTATGGCGGCGTGGAACACCACCTGCATCAGCACGTCTCCCAGCTCCTCCCGGAGCAGAACGGCATCGTCTGCGTCAATGGCTTCCAGCGCTTCACAGGTCTCTTCCAGAAAATTTTTGCGGATGGACGCATGGGTCTGCACCTTATCCCACGGACAGCCGTTTTCCGGGTCCCGCAGGATGCGGATCACCTGCAGCAGCTGCTCCGCTGTATAGGGCGGCTGTGGGCTCCAATCCAGCACACGTTCCATCTCCTTTTGAAAAGATACTGTAAATTCTACCGCAATTGTTGCGGTTTTTCAAGCAAAAAGGCGCATTTTTCCAGCATTTTTCATGGTTTTCTGCGCTTTTCACAAAAACAGGACGGTGTCCTGTGGGGGATACCGCCCTGTTGCAGCTTTTTCCGGTTACCGGCTTTACAGCTGTGCGCCGCACTTATTGCAGAACAGTGCATCGTCCGAGACGGGCGCACCGCACTGCGGGCAGGTCTTGCGGGCAGGCTGAGCAGGCTGCTCCGGGGCGGCTTCTTCTGCCTCCTCCACGGGGGCTTCGTAGTCCACCTCAGCAGCCTCGGCAGGGGTCAGGGTAGCCTTCAGGCGGGTGATCTCCTGCTCGATGGTATCGATCATCTCGATGTATTTATCCACCAGCGGCTGGTTTTCCTCCTTGCCCTTGGCAAGGCTGTAGACCAGTGCACCCAGCTGACGCTGTGCCTTGAGCAGCTTGCCCTGCTCGTTGACCAGCAGCGCCTGCGTCTTGCCCTTTTCGGCCAGATCCATGGCGGCGTTCTTGCCCTTTTCGGCATATTCCAGACCCATTGCTTTGATCTTGTTAAAATCCATAATAGACACCTCTCTTATTCTGGCAGTATATTCTCTGCAGATGGCGGCGCATCCTGTGCGCCATACCGGGGTCGTATCCTCATTATAGCGCAGCGTTATGGCAATTGCAACGAATGCACCGCAATTTTTACAGTTTGGTGCTGGTTTGGAAACAAATTTTACGCATTTTTCACTGGTTAGGTGCGGCTGCCGTAGAACTCGCACAGCATACTGTCGGCGGGCAGCAGCTCCAGCGGCAGCGGGTCCACCTGCTCAAAGCGGCGAGCGGTCTCGTCCCACAGCTCGGCGTTATGACCCTCCAGCGTAAACTGACGGCGCACCTCGCCCAGCAGCCGGGAAATCAGTCCCAGCTCGTAGGTAAAGGAGGTATCCAGCAGAAAGTCTGCGGTGGTCTTGAAGCCCTTGATATACCGCGTTTCGCCGTCCAGCACCCTGTCCCACATGGAAAGGGTCTTGGCGGGGCTGCGGCCGCGGGCTGCGGCATCCCTCAGGGTGCGGCGGCACAGGCGGATATCCTGCGTATTGATGACCCGGCGGCCATCGATGCAGTATTCCTCCCGCAGACCGGCGTAGATGCGGTAGATCTGGTCGTCCGGCACAAGGCCGGTCAGCTCCGGGTTCAGGGCATGGATGCCCTCAACGATGCACACACCACCCTGCAGGTCGATGGGCTCCACCTCGGCAGCGCGCTGCTCGGTGGCAAAATCGTAGATGGGCAGCTCGGTCCTGCCGGTCTCGCTGAGCTGGCGCAGGCACTGCTTGATAAGGGGCAGATCCAGCGTTTCAAGGTTTTCGTAGTCCAGCGTGCCGTCCGGCATTTTGGGGTAGTAGGCAGCGCCTTTAAAAAAGTTGTCCAAACTGACCACCTGCGCCGGGGTGCCCTGCTGCACCAGGGCCTTTGCCAGACAGTGGGCGCTGGTGGTCTTGCCGCTGGCCGAGGGGCCTGTCAGCATAACGATCTTTGCCCCGGAGCCGCGCACCTTCTGGGCGGCATACTGCACCCGCCGGGCGTAGCTGTTCTCACTCAGCTCGGCCAGCGCCTGCGGGCTGCGGGCTGCTACGTTATAAAGATTTACTTCAACCAGTCGTTTCGGTACCCAGATCGTGATCATAAAACTCAGCCACTCCTTTTTTCCGGTCCAGTACCTCCGCAAAGCGCTGGATATACTCGTTCGGATACTTAAAATTGAAGATGCGCTGCATCCGTTTGCCTCCATCAGCCACCAGCTTGGTGCTGCCGCCTGCACCCGCCGAAAGGATGGTCTGGACTTCCTCCATGATATAGATATTATAGTAACCCTCGTGGCCCGGCTTGCACCAGCCCACGTTTTCCAGATTCTGCAGCGTATTCTTCTGCCGGTAGAGGTAATAGGGGCGGTAGCCCGCTTCGGCCAGCAGATGGCACTTTTCCAGCATGGCGGCTACGTCCGCGTAGTCGTTCTCCTTCTGGTCCTCGATGACGATGCGGGACGCACGCTTGAGGGTAAGAGTGTGGACGGTGATATTCTCCGGCTGCAAGGCGATTGCCTGCCGCAGGCTGTGCTCAAAGCCCTCCACCGTATCCCCGGGCAGACCGGCAATGAGGTCCATGTTGATGTCCTCGTGTCCGGCGCGGCGGGCATCGGCGTAGCAGTCCAGAATATCCTGTGCCGAGTGCTTGCGGCCGATGTTGGCCAGCACCGCGTCCGAGAAGGTCTGGGGGTTGATGGAGATGCGGGTAGCGCCGTATTCCTTGATGACCGCCAGCTTTTCGGCATCGGTGCAGTCTGGGCGGCCTGCCTCTACGGTATATTCTACGACCTTGCTCAGGTCAAAATTCTCCCGCACGGTGCCCATGAGCTGCCGCAGCTGGGCAGCGGAAAGGCTGGTGGGCGTGCCGCCGCCGATGTAGATGCTGCACAAGGTCAGCCCCGCCCGCTCTGCCTGCACCCGGATCTCTGCCACCTCCTTGCACAGGCAGTCCACATAGGGCTGCACCAGCTTGCGGTCGCGGTCCAGATTGCAGCTGACAAAGCTGCAATAGCTGCACCGGGAGGGGCAGAACGGGATGCCGATATACAGGCTGTAGGTCTTGGGGGCGCTGCCCAGCCGCAGGATAGGCTCCTGCAGGTCGGCAATTTCCTTCGCCATTTCGTATTTTTTCTCCGAGCAGTCGAACCGCTGCAAAAAGAAGCGGTCGATCTGCTCTGCGCTCCACCCAGCGGCGCGCTTATCGTGGACAAGGCGCACCGGGCGCACACCGGTCATTTTGCCCCAGGGCGGGCGGATGCCCGTCCACTGGCGCAGCAGGTCGTAGGTCAGGCTGGCAAGGGCAAACTCCGGGGTCTCGCCGCCCTGCTCCGCCGGCAGCGGCAGCGGGGCTTCAAGCGTTTTGCTCTTTTCTCCCTGCCGCACCAGCACCCGCAGACCGGTATCGGTCTTTTCTGCCCACAGACAGTCCTCGGCAGGCTCCGGCGGGGTCAGGGTCAGGGGTGCCATGGGGTAAAACAGGCGGGCAAGATGCTCCACCTCGTACCCGGAGGGCAGCCCAGTGATATAGATCTTCATGTCGTTCTCTCTTTAAAAAATGTCGTTGCCGCCGCGCAGGGCGCTGCGGATATAGTAGTTGTTGTCCAGCTCCGCGCCAAAGGTGGAAAATTCGCCGTGACCGGGCAGCACCTGTGTTTCGCGGGGGATGGGCAGCTGTGCCAGCTTGCGCAGGCTGTCTGCCATCTGTGCGCTGCTGCCGCCCTCAAGGTCGGTGCGGCCAATGCTGCCCGCAAACAGCGTATCACCGCAGAAAAGATGTTCACCGCACAGCAGCACCACGCTGCCGAGGGTGTGGCCGGGGGTGTGCCACGCGGTAAAGCGCAGCTCGTCCACCGCGATCTGCTCCCCCTCCGTGTAGCCGCAGTCCGCAGCGGAAAGCGGATACATCCGGTCCCCGGCAAGGTCTGCCTTTTCACAGTAGAGGGCGGCGTTCCACTCCGCCTTCAGCGCGGCAGCGCTGCCCACATGGTCGTAGTGGCCATGGGTGCACAGGATGGTGGTAAGGGTGGCGTTGTGCTGCTTTAAAATTTCATCGTAGCTGTGCACCTCTGCCGCCGGGTCGATGACCACAGCATGGCCTGCATCGGAAATGAGCAGAAAGGTATTGGTATACAGCGGCGGTGCCGCAGGAATGTGAAAGCCTTGCATCGTTACTCCTTCTTTTTCCACTCGTCGGTGTCAATGATGATGGTGCAGGGGCCCTCGTTCACCAGCGACACCTGCATATGGGCGCCGAACTCGCCGTGCTGCACGTCCTTGAGGCCGTGCTTGCCCATCTCGGCAAGGAACAGCTCGTAGGCATCCACCGAGAGGGGCGGCTTTGCGGCCTTGATAAAGCTGGGACGGTAGCCCTTTTTGGTATCGCCGTAAAGGGTGAACTGGCTGACCACCAGCGCGGAATAGCCCAGATCCCGGGCACTCAGGTTCAGCTTGCCCTCGGCATCCGGGAAAATGCGCAGACCCGCGCATTTATCGGCAAGCTTGGGCACGATGTCCAGCGTGTCGGTGTCCCTGACCCCCAGCAGGATCATGATGCCCGGGCCGATGGCGCGGGGCTCGCCGCCTTCCACCCGCACGTTGGCGGAGGATACGGCCTGAATGACTGCTCGCATTGCGTTAACTCCTTGTCACCTTGAGCACGTCCCGCACCTTGGAAAGGCGCGCCACCACACGGTTGAGGTGCTCGGTATTGTTGATGCCGATGGTCAGGCTGACCACGGCGCAGTTGTTTTCTACCTGACGGGCGTTCATGGCATAGATGGGCACCCGGATATCCGCCAGTGCGCTGAGCACGTCCTGCAGCAGCTCGTTGCGGTTCAGGGCAATGATCTCCAGCCCGGCCTTGTAGCTGTCCTTCACGCTGTCCGCCCAGTAGGCCTTGACCCAGCGGGGAGCGTTGGAGGGGTCCTTCATGCTGGCAACGGCGTTGGCACAGGTCTGCTTGTGGATGGAAACGCCGAAGCCGCGGGTGATAAAGCCCACGATGGGGTCGCCGGGCAGCGGGCTGCAGCACTTGGCAAACTTGATGGGGGTGTTATCGAAGCCCTCCACCACCACGCCGTCGGTGGCGTGCACGCGGCTCAGGTCTACCTTGGGCAGATCCTCCACCGACTTATTCTCCTCGGCCTCGGCAGCCTTGAGCTTCTGCCACTCTTCCTTGAGCTTGGGCAGGCAGTTGGCAATGGTCATGCCGCCGTAGCCGATGGCGGCGTACAGCTCCTCGGCGTTGTTCTGGCGCATCCGGCGGGAGCAGCCGTCAATAAAGGCGTCCAGCTGGTCGTCCGGGATGATGATCATCTCGCGGCGCAGTTCCTTGGACAAGGCGTCCCGTCCCTGCTGGATGTTCTCCTCCCGGCGCATCTTCTTGAACCAGTTGCGGATCTTGCTCTTGGCCTCGCTGGTGCGCACGATCTTGAGCCAGTCACGGCTGGGGCCTTTATCTGCCGGGCCCAGCAGCACCTCAATGATCTCGCCGGTGGCCACCACATGGTCGATGGGCACCATGCGGTTGTTCACCTTACAGCCCACCATGCGGTTGCCCACTGCCGAATGGATGGCATAGGCAAAGTCGATGCAGGTAGCGCCGGTGGGCAGGTTGATGACATCGCCCTTGGGGGTAAAGGCGAACACCTCCTCCGGCAGCAGATCGCTCTTCAGGTCGTGGAGCAGATTGCCGGAGTCCTCGCTCAGGCGCTGGTTTTCCAGCAGCTGGCTGACCCATGCCAGACGGTCGTCCAGCTTATCGTGGCCTTCGCGGCCTTCCTTGTACTTCCAGTGGGCGGCAACGCCGTACTCGGCCTGCTCGTCCATTTTGCGGGTGCGGATCTGCACCTCAAAGGGGATGCCCTCGTGCCCGATAACGGTGGTGTGCAGGCTCTGGTAGCCGTTGGGCTTGGGGGTGGAGATATAGTCCTTAAAGCGGTTGGGCAGCGGGTGGTACATATCGTGGATGAGGCCAAGGGTGCTGTAGCACTCGGCCAGAGAATCCAGAATGACACGGACTGCGTAGATATCGTAGATCTCGTCAAAGGACTTGTTCTGCATGATGGTCTTGCGGTAGATGCCGTAGATGCTCTTGACCCGGCGCTTGATGGTGGCGCCCTCGATGCCGCTTTCCACCAGCCGGCGCTCGATGACGCCGGACACTTTGATGAGGAACTCCTCACCGGCGCGCTCGCTGAGCATCCGGCTGATCTCGGCATAGCCCACGGGATCCAGATAATGCAGGCTGCGGTCCTCCAGCTCCTCCTTGACGTTCAAAATGCCAAGGCGGTTGGCGATGGGAGCGTATACCTCCATGGTCTCGCGGGCCTTATCGCGGCGCTTCTGCTCCGGCCAAGCGTCGCCGGTGCGCATATTGTGCAGCCGGTCGCACAGCTTGATGATCATCACGCGCACATCCCGGCTCATAGCCAGCAGCATCTTGCGCAGGTTCTCAGCCTGCAGTTCCTCAATATTGGAGAACTGGATCTTGGTCAGCTTGGTCACGCCGTCCACCAGCAGCGCCACTTCCTCGCCAAAGGAGGCTTTCAGGTCGTCCAGCGTGGTGGGGGTATCCTCCACTACGTCATGCAGCAGGGCGGCGGCGATGCTCTCGGAGTCCATGCCCAGATCCAGCACCAGCCGGGCGACTGCCAGCGGGTGGCAGATATAGGGCTCGCCGCTGCGGCGGCACACGCCGTTATGGGCGTTATTGGCCAGCTCGTAGGCCTTTTGGATCATCTCCATATTGTAGGCCTTGCCGCTGGCCTGAATGGCCTCGCACAGCTTCTCCCACGTTACGATCTCCGGGCGCACCTCAGAGGGCAGCGCCCCCTCCGGTGCGTCTGCCAGCAGCGCCGTAGCGGCTACGGTGGCGGTCTCCTGCACCGGCTGGTGCAGATGGGTCTTGGCAGAGTAGCCATCCTCGTCCCGTACCGGAGCCGGGACCGGGGCAGTATTTTTCTTTCCCTCAGGCATTTATAGTTCCTCCAGACATTTCAGGATGGGGGCATCGGCAAGGTTCTTTTTGCCCGCTGTCGGCACCAACTCCCAGAACCTTGCCCCGCCTTTTTCCGCTGCGGTGATCAGCCCCACCTGCTCCAAGGCGGCAACTGCCACCAGCGTTTTGCCGGTCTGCTCCTCGCCCAGCTTTGCGCACAGGGGCTGCAGGTCCTCGGCGTGCCAGCGGCGGGACTGCAGCTCCCGGTACACGGCAATGATATCCGTGCGGGCGGGGGCGATCTGTTTCTTTTGTTCTTCGGTCAGGGGTGTGCCCCGGCGCAGCGCCTGCACCAGTGCAGCCTGCCGCGCCAGCTCTGCGCCCAGCCCTGCCGGGTGCAGGTCGATGATGCGGCCGGAGAGCTGCGCGCCCCGGGCGGACTCGTAGACCGAAAGGTTCAGCGCCGCGTCCACCACATCGCCCAGCGCGTAGGGCAGCTGCTCGGCGGGCATCCCGAACCAGACGGCGTACAGGCAGCTGTTGCCCTGCCGCAGCCGCAGGCGGCTGTGCCGCCCCTCCGATACCGGGTATACGCCGTCCACCACCGCGCCTTGCAGCAGGAACACCGGGGTGGGGTTCTCAGCTCCGTAGGGTGCCAGCTGCTCCAGATGGCGCACACTTTCTACCGTGATGCGGTCCAGATGGATGGTCACGTCACAGGTAAGGGGCGGGGTGTGCAGCACCGGGCATTCCCGGGCAGCCCACTCATTCAGGCGGCGGCGCAGCTCGGGCAGGTTTTCTTCCCGGACGGAAAGGCCTGCTGCCATGGCGTGGCCGCCGTAGCGCACCAGAAGGTCGGCGCAGGAGCCGATGCAGGCGTGCAGGTTAAAGCCCTGCACGCTGCGTCCGCTGCCCTTGCCCTCGCCGTGCTCATCAATGGTGACCACGATGACCGGGCGTCCGGTGCGTTCCACCAGCCGGGACGCCACGATGCCGATGACGCCGGGGTGCCAGTCCCGTCCCCACAGCAGCATAATGCGGTCGTCCAGCCGCTCGGGCTGCTGCTCCAGCAGCTCCTCGGCGGCTTTGAAGATCTGCTGCTCAGTCTCCTGCCGGTGGGCGTTGATCTCGTTCAGCTTGTGCGCCAGTTCCTCGGCTCTGTCCGGGTCCTCGCAGAGCACCAGCTGCAAAGCGGTAACGGCGTTATCCATGCGGCCTGCCGCATTGATGCGAGGCGCGATGGCGTAGCTGATATTCTCGGCGGTGATGGGCTTGCCCGCAAGGCCGACTTCCTCTAAAAGTGCCCCAAAGCCGGGGCGGTCGGTCTGTTGCAGCTGCCGCAGCCCGGCCTTGACAAGGGTGCGGTTCTCCCCTACCAGCGGCATCACGTCCGCCACCGTGCCCACGGCGGCAAGGTCGCCGCAGTAATCCAGCATTTCCTCCGGCGGACAGCCGTCCAGCGCGGCGCAGAGCTTGAAGGCTACGCCGGCGCCGCACAGACCCTTGAAGGGGCTGTGGTCGTCCTCCCGGCGGGGGTCCACCACGGCCACCGCCTTGGGCAAAGTCTCCGGCGGCAAATGGTGGTCGGTAATGATCAAGTCCATGCCCAGCGAGGCCGCAAAGTCGGCTTCCTCCACGGCAGAGATGCCGTTATCCACCGTCACGATAAGGGTGCAGCCCTTGTTGTGCATGGACTGGATGGCGTTTTTGGACAGGCCGTAGCCGTCCCCCTCGCGGCTGGGCAGCATACACTTGACGGTCGCGCCCATGCCCTTGAGGTGCTGGTACAGCAGAGCGGTGGCGGTCACGCCGTCCACATCGTAATCGCCGAAAACCGCAATGGTCTCGCCGTTATCAATGGCCTGCCAGATGCGCTGACAGGCGGCGTCCATATCGGTCAGCAAAGCGGGGTCGGAAAGCTCCTCCTCCCCTGCCAGTAAGGTCAGCGCTTCGGCGGGGTCGGTGATGCCCCGGGCGGCAAGGATGCCCGCCAGCAGAGCGTTTTCCTTCTGCTGGGCAGCCAGCACGGCCTTATATTTTTCGTCTGACCACGGCGCTTCGTCCATGGCCTGCTCCTCCAGCTGTGCCGCTGCCTGCTCGGCAATGGCAGCGGTCAGCTCCCGCACAGCGGCGCGGTCCAGCTGTTTTTGTTCCCAAGCACGGTAGGTCATTCAAATTCCCTCCCGGTCAGGCCGTCGTTGGCCAGCATTCCCTGCAAAGCGGCGATCTCGGAAGAAATATCCATGGCTACGTCCGAAAGCAGATTGTTGTACAGGTTCTCATACGCCTGATTCAAGGTATGCAGGATGCCTGCGATATCCCTGCGGATCGTCTCGGCGTTTTCGCCCTGCTGCCCCTGCACATCGTTATAGGTGTGCAGCAGTTTGAGGGTAGTGGGGATATAATATTCCGCAAAGCGGCGGGTCTTGGGCTGGCTTTCCGGGTGTGCCTCCAGCCAGTCGCAGATGGCGGTGGTGGTCTTGTGCATCGCCGCCAGCTCTTCCCGCGCCTGTGCGTCCTGCATGAGCTGCTGCTCTTTTTCCAGCACAGCGGCAAAGCGGCGGACGGTATCGAGATTTAGCGGAGCATCGCCGGTTTCCGCCTTTTCCGGCTGCGGCTGCGCGGCGGCTGCGGCGGCTTTCTCCTTGGCGGCGCGGTAGTCCTCTGCCGTCAGATAGAGCGTTTCAGTCTCATCGTCCAGCCATGCGTTCAGCCAGCCCTTATGGATGTAGCTGCGCAGCTTTTTCAGCGCCTTTTTCTTAGTCTGGTGGGTCAGGTCTGCCAGCATCTCCACCGAAAGCCCCTTTTGCGCGTTCAGCTTTTCGGCTGCATCTGCCAACGTCCCCAGCTTTTTGGAGGCCGACAGCCGGGAGGCACCGCAGGCCGTCATCCAGCCAAAGCCCGCCGTGGTAAGCCCCAGCACGCTGCCGACGATGCCCAGCGCATTGTAGGCGGTGTTCATAACGTAGTCCGTGCCCGTCATCAGAATGCCGCCGCCCTCAGCAGTCGACACCACAACATCGCCCAGAGCCGTCGGCGAAATAACGCCCAACCCAATGAGGCAGCCCAGCGTTCCCAGCCCGAAGATCACTGCAAAGGTGATGCCCACGGCCAGCAAAGTGCAGCCTGCGCTGTACCGTTTTTTGGCGCTGATACGGATGCTTTCCACCGGGGTAGGCTCCGGCTTTGCAAAGATCTGCCGGAACCAGCCGGGCATCCCGGCGGCATCTTCCGCGCGGAAGGGCTGCCCGGCACTGCCGCTGGCAGAATTACCCTGTCCCCGGAAGGCCTTTGCGGCCTCCCCGATGCCGTAGTTGGCTGCATGAACGGCGGCTTTGCCCACGTCCCACGCCCGGTCACCGATGTCCATGCCCCTGCCCTCAAAGCCGTGGGCAAAGGCATCGGTCATGGTGTCGCCAAAGGCGCGCAGCTGGTCTTCCAGCTCCTGCTGTACCTGCCGGCCTTCGTTATTTCGGTTATCGTTTTCACGATCGTACATCAAAATTTTCTCACCCTTCTGCCGGTGCATACCGGCTGATGATGGCGCGGGCCACCCGCAGGCCATCCACGGCGGCGCTCATAATGCCGCCCGCATATCCCGCACCCTCGCCGCAGGGGTAAAGCCCTGCCAGCTGGGTGCATACAAAATCTTCTTCCCGCTTGAGCCGCACCGGGCTGCTGGTGCGGGTCTCAAGGCCGGTCAGGATGGCGTCCGGCGCGGTATAGCCCGCGATCTTGCGCTCGTAGGCGCGCAGACCCGCCCGCAGGGTGTCTGCCAGCTCCCCGGGCAGCAGTGCGCCCAGATCTGCGGCGGTCACGCCGCGGTCGTAGGTGGGCTGTACGCTGCCAATATGCAGCTGCCCGCGCCCTTCCAGAAAGCTTTGTACGTTCTCTGCCGGGGCGGCGTAAGCCCCGGCGGCACGGCCAGCGGCGTAGGCCTTTGCCTCCAGCTCCCGCTGGAAGGCGATGGCGCGGCGGGGGTCGTTGGCAAAATCTGCCCCGCCCACGCTGACCACCACCGCTGCGTTGGCGTTTTTGCCGCTGCGGGCGTGGTAGCTCATGCCGTTGGTCACAACACGCTCTTCCTCACTGGCCGAAGCCACCACCTGACCGCCGGGGCACATACAGAAGGTGTACACGCACCGGTCGCCGATGTGCTGGGAGAGCTGGTATTCCCCCCGGGGCAGCGCCGGATGCCCGGCGGCCTCGTGGTACAGGCTTTTTTCGATCTCGCTTTGCAGGTGCTCGGCGCGGAAGCCCACGCTGAAAGGCTTGCATTCCAGCACAAGGCCGCTGTCCATCAGCATACTGAAGGTATCCCGTGCCGAGTGTCCCACTGCAAACACCAGTGTCTCGCAGGCAAAGCTGCCATTTGTAGTAGTGATGCCCACCAGCTGACCGTTTTTGCGCTCCAGCCCGGTAAGGGCGGTATTGAAATGCACCTCGCCGCCCAGAGACTCGATCTCCCTGCGGATGGAGGTGATGACGCCGCGCAGCAGGTCGGTGCCCACATGGGGCTTTTGCTTCCACGCGATCTCTGCCGGGGCACCGTGCTGCAAAAACACCTCGGTGACAAAATCACACAGTTCATCCCCGATGCGGGTGGTCAGCTTGCCATCCGAAAAAGTGCCCGCGCCGCCCTCGCCGAACTGGATGTTGGCGTTGGGGTCCAGCTGACCGGTGGCGGAAAAGTGCTCCACCGCCTGCACACGGGCATCCAGCGCAGGGCCGCGTTCCAGCACGATGGGGCGGTAGCCCTGCCGTGCCAGCAGCAGGGCCGCAAACAGCCCCGCCGGGCCCAGTCCGCACACCACAGGGCGGTGCGCAAGCGGCTGGGTGCCGGGCTGCAGGGTAAAGTCTGCCCGGCGGTGCAGGGCGGCGTCCGGGCAGCGCGCCGCAAGGGCGGCTTCCTCCCCGGGCTGCCTGAGGGTGACTGCCACAGTATACACCAGCTTGGGCTGGCCGTGGCGGGCATCCACCGAAAGCTTTGCCACGCCGGTGTGCTCTACCCTGCTGCGGGACACCCGCAGGGTGTGCAGCGCCTTTTCAAATGCCTGCGGCTCCCCTGCGGAGAGGGGCAGACGGATGTTGCGAACCAGAATCATTTGTTGTGTTGTCCTTTTTCTTTAGTTGCTGTCGATGCGGCACTGCAGCACATAACTGCCCAGTGCAAAGATCTTGCCGTTGGAGGGCACATACAGCCGGCAGGCAATGTTCTGCTGGCCGGTGGCCACGGCAAAGTCCTCGGCGTCGATCTCAATGACCACCTGCTCGGGGGTCAGGGTCTCCATAGCGCCCTTGGGGCCGCAGAGGATCACGTTCATCAGCCGCTCGGTCTCCACCGCCAGCTGATAGGTAGCGGGCAGGTTGATCACCTGCACGCAGCTGGCGGGCAGGTTCATGGTCTTGGTCTCCAGTCCGGAGCAGTCAAAGCTGACCGTGATGGTGGAGATATTGTCCAGCAGATAAATATCTGCGGGCAGCTCAATGGGCATCTCGTACACCTTGTTCAGGCTGAAGGTGGAAAGGTCGATGGTGCCGATGGACAAGGTGGACAGTGCATCGATCTTTTCTGCCGGGCCTGCCACCTTGAGCTGCTTGCAGCTGAGGGCATAGCTCAGCACCGAATTATCGAACCCGCGCGGTGCGTTGATAAAGTTCACCTTCACCGGCAGGGTCGCCATCTTGTACACCTGCAGCGTCACGTCCACATTGCTCTCCTCCAGCGTGGTGTACTGGAACTTGATTTCCTTGCCGCCGCTGGTGTAGAAGCGCAGGGGGGTGTTCAGCGTGACCGACTCGGTCAGCTCGCTGCTGTAAGACGCCTCGGCGGTGCAGGTAGCCACCTTGCTCAGCTCGCTGCTGGGGCCGGACAGGGTGACGGTCTCCTTGGAGACCTCGGTGCTGTAAAGGATATAGCCCTCCGCAACGCGCAGATAGTTGGTGGTAACGGTAACGGGCAGGGTCTTTTCCTCCACCACGTCAAACACCACGTCCACCGTGTTGTCGCTGCCCTCCATGGTCACGGTCACGCCGTTGAGCAGGCCGTTTGCGCCGCGCACCAGCAGCCGCAGGGTCTTTTCGCCGCTGTCGCGCACGCTGGACCAGTCCGGGTAGACTACGAAGTCCGAGGCGCTGAGCCCGCCGATGGTGTAGCCATCGCCGGAAAGCTTCAGGTTCACGGTCTTGTCCTCGGCGCTGACGATGCTCAGGCCCCGGGAGGTATAGGCGGCGGAATCATAGGTGTAATCCACCGGCACATTATAGATGGTGTTGGTGGTGCCGGGCTGGACGATAATGGTGACCACCATCCACGCAACGATGGCACCCAGCACAGACAGTGCCAGCCGGATGCGGCGATCATCCAGAAGATTCTTTTTTTTGCGGACGGCAGGCTTTGCGCCGTTCGTCTTGTTCGGCTGGTTGCTCATTGCTGCTCGTCCTCCCCCTTCTGGCTGATCCAGTTCCACAGCTTTTTCGCCTGCTCCACCCAGCTGTCGGCGGTGTTCTTTTCCACCGTGGACTCCTTGGGGATCATCTCGTCGATGAGGCGGGTATACAGGCTCTGGCGGTCAAAATGACGGATCAGCACACCATTTTTGGCCATAGAGATGATGCCGGTTTCCTCGCTGACCACGATGGCGATGGCGTCGGAGTTTTCCGCAATGCCAAGGCAGGCGCGGTGGCGGGTGCCCATATCCTTGCCCAGATCCAGATTGTTGGAAAGGGGCAGCACACAGCCTGCCGCCTTGATGCGGCCGTTTTCGATGATGGCGGCACCGTCATGCAGGGGGGTACCCTCGTAGAAGATGGTACCCAGCACCTCCAGATTGACCGCGCTGTTCACCGGGGTGCCGGTGCGCACAATCTCGGAAAGGTTGGTGTGGCGCTCCAGCACGATGAGCGCGCCGGTCTTGGTCTCAGAAAAGCGCTCGGCTGCATCGCAGATGGCAATGATGGCGCTGCGCCACGCGCCCTTCAGGCTGGGGTCGTTGTAGCGTCCCTTTACGTTGAACAGCTTGGAGGCCCACTGGTCGGTCTGACCCATGCGCTCCAGCGCGCGGCGGATCTCAGGCTGGAACAGCACCACAAGGGTGAGCAGACCGACCTGCAGCAGCGAGTTGAGCAGCCATGTAACGGTGCGCATATTCAGGGTGTTGGCCACCAGATACACGACCATGACCAGCAGCGCACCCTTGGCAAGCTGCCCAGCGCGGGTGCGGTTGATGATGCCCAGCAGCTGGTAGATCAGGAACGCGATGATGATGATATCCAGCAGATCGACAATTTTAAAGGTCTGAAAATTTGCGATGATCGCATTCAGTGTCATGCGTGTGTGCCCCCCTTACACCGCTTCGATCAGGGCGACTGCGTGGGCGGCGATGCCCAGTCCCTCGCCGGTAAAGCCCAGATGCTCCTCCGTGGTAGCCTTTACGCTTACTGCTTCCACCGGCAGGCCAAAGGCCGCCGCCAGATTGGCACGCATGGCCGGGATATGGGGTGCAAGCTTGGGGCGCTGGCACAGCAGGGTGGCGTCGATGTTCTCAATGCGCCAGCCGTGCTCCTTGAGGATCTGCGCCACGCGGCAGGCCAGCTTCAGGCTATCGGCACCGGCATACTCCGGGTCATTGTCCGGGAAATGCTGGCCGATATCCCCCAGCGCCGCTGCGCCCAGCACGGCATCCATCACCGCATGGGTCAGCACATCTGCATCCGAATGGCCCAGCAGGCCTTTTTCAAAGGGGATCTCCACCCCGCCAAGGATCAGCTTGCGCTGCTCTACCAAACGATGTACATCATAGCCGTGTCCAATACGCATTTCCGTTTCCTTCCTCTGTGCCGGGCGGGGCAGATCCTCCCGGGTAGTGATCTTCAGGTTTGCATAGTCGCCCTGCGTCAGCTGCACCGGGCGTCCGGTCAGCTCAAACAGGCTGCAGTCATCGGTAACAAGGCGGGCGCGCGCCTCGTCCAGCTCTGACAGCGCCGCAAGGTACGCTGCACGGTCAAAGCACTGGGGGGTCTGCACCGCATACAGGGTGCTGCGGTCCGGTGTGGCGTGCACCGCGCAGTCCGGGGGTACTGCTTTGCCATCGCCCCGGGCAGCGGCCTTGATGGTATCCTTCACCGGCACCGCAGGGGCAGCCGCGCCGCACCGGGCAGCGGCCTCCAGCGCCGCCGTAATGACTGCCGCGCTCACAAAGGGGCGGGCGGCATCGTGCACCGCCACCAGCTCTCCGTGCGCAGCCAGCACGCCGTTTTTGGCGCTCTCGGCGCGGGTAGCCCCGCCCGCTACGATCTGCACAGGCTTCGGGCAATCCGCCGCCTGCTGCGCCACAAAGTCCCGGTTTTTGCCCGCCACCAGCACAAGCTCGGTGACCTGCGGGCACTGGGCAAAGGCGCGGATGCTGCGGTGCAGCACCGTTTCGCCCCCCAGATCAAAGCTGAGCTTATCAAAGCCCATGCGGGTCGAGGAACCCGCCGCCACCAATACTGCCGATACAGTTTTTTCCATCTCTTCCACCTACCCTGCCGCTGTGCCGCGCTGCACGCCCACAGCTGCTTATAATAAACCATGTTTTATTATAGCGTATCACAGCGCAAACTTCAACCGATTTTACACAGCAAAAGTGCATCTGTGCTGCATATTTCCCCTTAAACCTTCACCCCTTGTGGGGGAAAGCTTTTGCTCCGATGAACACAAAAAGGGCTGCTGCACAAAAACGTGCAGCAGCCCTGCGGATGCTTTGGGATAGTTTTACTTCAGGATAGGCTCGATGGCGGCAGCCAGAGCGTCCTTCTGTGCCTGTGCCTCGGCCAGATCCTTGCCCAGCGTGGTGAAGTAGGTCTTGATCTTCGGCTCGGTGCCGGAGGGACGCACCACCACGGTTGCGCCGTTTTCCAGCGTGTAGATCAGCACGTTGGCAGCGGGCAGGCCGGTCTCCTCCGGCTTCTTGTAGTCGGTCACCTTGACCACCTTATGGCCGGCCAGCTCCACAGGGGGCTGGTCGCGCAGCTTCTGCATGATGGAGGCCATCTTCTCCATGCCGGTCAGGCCGGGGAACTCGAAGCTGTCCACCTTGTTCAGGTAGCGGCCGTACTGGGCGTAGATTTCTTCCAGACGCTGCTTGATGGAGGAACCGATGCTGCGGTAGTAAGCGGCCATCTCGCAGATGAGCATGGAGCCGATGACGGCGTCCTTATCGCGGACGTAGGGGCCTGCCAGATAGCCGTAGCTTTCCTCAAAGCCGAAGATGAAGCGGTCCACTTCACCGGTAGCCTCGAGGTTTGCGATCTGGTCGCCGATCCACTTGAAGCCGGTCAGCACATTGCGCATCTCCACGCCGTAGTGCTTTGCCACAGCGTCTGCCAGCGGGGTGGACACGATGGACTTGACTGCCACGGGGTTCTTGGGCATGGTGCCCTTCTCGATGCGGCCTGCGCAGATGTAATCCAGCAGCAGAACGCCCATCTCGTTGCCGGACACCAGCTCATAGCTGCCGTCCGGGCACTTCATGGCAATGCCCACGCGGTCGGCGTCGGGATCGGTAGCCAGCATCAGGTCTGCACCGGTCTTGGTGGCCAGCTCCAGACCCAGCTTCAGTGCCTCGAAGATCTCGGGGTTGGGGTAGGAGCAGGTGGTGAAGTAGCCGTTGGGGTACTCCTGCTCGGGCACGATGGTGATATCGGTGATGCCCATATCGTTGAGCACATGGGTCACGGGCACAAGGCCGGAGCCGTTCAGCGGGCTGTACACCAGCTTCAGACCGGCAGTCTTGCACAGACCCGGGCGCACCTGACGTGCCTCAATGGCATCGTACAGGGCCTTTTTGCAGTCATCGCCCACAAAGCGGATCATGCCATTCTCCACGCCCTCGGCAAAGGAGACGTACTTTGCACCGGTGAGCACATCGGTCTTCTGGATCTCGTCGTACACGATGGCGGCGGCGTCATCGGTCATCTGGCAGCCGTCCGGGCCGTAGGCCTTGTAGCCGTTGTACTTGGCCGGGTTGTGGGAGGCAGTGACCATGATACCGGCGTTGCAGTTATAGTAACGGGTAGCAAAGCTCAGAGCGGGCACAGGCATCAGGGCATCATAGATGCGCACCTTGATGCCGTTGGCTGCCAGAACGCCTGCGGCGGTCTTGGCAAAGACGTCGCTCTTCAGGCGGCTGTCGTAGCTGATAGCCACAGTCTGGGTACCGCCCTGGGTCAGCACCCAGTTTGCCAGACCCTGCGTTGCCTGACGGACAACGTAGATGTTCATGCGGTTGGTGCCGGCACCCAGCACGCCGCGCAGACCTGCGGTGCCAAACTTCAGCGCCACAGCAAAGCGATCCTTGATCTCATCGTCATTGCCCTCGACCCTTGCCAGCTCCGGCTTCAGGTCTGCATCCTCCAGATCCGCTGCCATCCAGCGCTTATATTCATCCAGATACATCTTGTACACCTTACCTTTGTTTAAAGTCTTTTTCCCCTAAGTGAAACGGTTTGTGTAAACCTACTTATACTATAAACTCTTGCTTCGCTTATGTCAATTGCGTAATATGGCCGAAGTTTATGCCCTTAAAACCGGCAAATGCCACAAAAAACCGGTTCTTCTGCCATATTCATTGCGTTTTTCGATGTATCCAGCAGCTGGTAGGGCTGGTGTACATCCTCCAGCACCTCCAGCCACTGCTCCGGCCCCACGCCGTTTTCGCACAGGTAGCGCAGCAGCACCATCACCCGGCCAAAGCTGTCTGCCGGGGCAAGTACTGTGCTGCTGCGCACCTTGCCGCCCTGCTCCCGGCGCAGCTGTGCCAGCACCCCCTGCGGGGTGGAAGCGGCGCAGTACACCAGCGTACAGGCGTGCTGCAGGCCCTCCAGCTCTGAATAGGTACGGATATAACGGCAGCATTCCCCATTTGTCATGATCTCTCGTTCTCCTTTCTGCTGCATTGACAACTTTCCTGTGCTTTACTATAATGATTTCAAGCAGAAAAAACTGTCGAAGCATAGTAGATATATCCATTATTTTCCACTTTTGGCATTTTTGACAAACCATGCGCCATGCAGGGAGGGACACCATGTATTCTGTGACCAACAGCTTTGGCCTGAACGGGCTGCGCGGCTTTGCCGTTGCGGTGGAGGCCGATGTTTCCGGCGGGCTGCCCGCGTTTTCCATCGTCGGCCTGCCGGACTCTGCCGTGCGGGAAAGCGCCGACCGGGTGCGCGCCGCCATCAAAAACCTTGGCTTCCGCTTCCCTGACCGGCGCATCACCATCAACCTCGCCCCTGCCGATGTGCGCAAGACCGGCCCGGTGTACGACCTACCGCTGCTTTTGGCGCTGCTGACCGCCAGCGGGCAGTTAGAAGAAGTGCCCGCCGACGCTGCCTTTCTGGGTGAGCTTGCGCTGGACGGCAGTTTGCGTCCGGTATCCGGTGTGCTGCCCATGGCACTTGCCGCTGCTGAGCACGGCATCCGGGCGCTGTACGTCCCGGCAGAGAACGCCGCCGAGGCGGCCGAGGCCTGCGCCGATACCATGACCGTCTACCCCGCCCACACCGCCCGGGAGGTGGTGGAGGCGCTGAAGGGCATCCGGCCCCTCTCCCCTGCCGCCGCCATCCCCTTTGACCCGGAGGACGCATGGCAGCAGGTGCCGGATTTTGCGGACGTGATGGGACAATCGCTGGCGCGGCGCGCTATGGTCATTGCGGCCGCAGGCGGGCACAACGTGCTTTTAACGGGTGCGCCCGGCACCGGCAAGTCCATGCTGGCAAAGCGGCTGCCGGGCATCCTGCCGCCCCTGACCCGGGAGGAAGCGGTGGAGACGACTAAGATCTACTCCATTGCCGGGCAGCTGCCGCAGGGGCGCGGGCTGATCTCTGCCCGCCCCTTCCGCAGCCCGCACCACTCGGCCAGCGCTGCTGCCCTTGCCGGCGGCGGGGCGCAGTTCCGCCCGGGCGAGTGCAGTCTTGCCAACTGCGGCGTGCTGTTTTTGGACGAGCTGCCGGAGTTTTCCCGCGAGAGCTTAGAGGTGCTGCGCCAGCCGCTGGAGGACGGTCAGATCACCGTGAGCCGCGCCGCCGGAAGCGCCACCTACCCCAGTCACTTCCAGCTGGTAGCCGCCATGAACCCCTGTAAATGCGGCTACTACGGTCACCCCACCCGCGCCTGCACCTGCTCCCCCAGTGCGGTGCGGCAGTACCGCAGCCGGGTGTCCGGCCCGCTTTTGGACCGCATCGACCTGTGCGTGGAGATGGACCCCATCGCCTTTGACGAGCTGCACGCCGCCGCGCCCTCCGAGAGCAGCGCCGAGTTGCGCAAGCAGGTGCTGGCCGCCCGTGCCATTCAGGCCAAGCGCTACGCCGCGCCGGGCTTTAAGGGGGTGCACTGCAACGCCCAGCTGAACGCCGGACAGGTGCGGCGCAGCTGCCGCATGACCCCCGGTGCCGAGCAGCTGCTGCGCAGCTCCTACGATGCACTGGGGCTTTCCGCCCGGGCGCACGACCGCATTCTGCGGGTGGCCCGCACTGTGGCTGACCTTGCCGGTAAGACCCTGCTGGACGAGGACTCCCTGCTGGAGGCGCTGCAATACCGGGCGCAGGAGAAATTGGACGGATAAGGCAACCTGCACTGTAAAATAAAACGGAAAGAGGATGAAACACATGAAGCGCGCATACATAAACGGCATTCTTCTGGACGGCACCGAGCAGATGGAGCCGGTACGGGGCAAGGTGCTGCTGACCGAGAACGATAAGATCACCGCCATCGTGGATGCAGGTGCAGGCCTTGACGGCTACGAGGTCATCGACCTGCACGGCGGGTATCTGTGCCCGGGGCTCATCAATCTGCACGTCCATCTGGCGGGCAACGGCAAGCCCAGCGCAAAGCCCCGGGACAATGCAGCGCTGGTGCGTAAGATCCTGAGCAACGGTCTGACCCGCGCCATTGCATACCGGCTGGTGTGCAGCTATGCCAAGCTGGAGCTGCTGGGCGGCGTGACCACCGTGCGCACCGTGGGCGGCATTGCGAACTTTGACACCCGCTGCCGGGACGACAGCGCCGCCGGAAAGGTGCTGGCACCCCGTATTCTGGCCGCCAACGAGGGCATCTCGGTGCCGGGCGGGCACATGGCAGGCTCGGTGGCAGTGGCAGCGCACAACAACGCCGAAGCGCTGGCACAGCTGGAAAAGGCCAGTGAACAGAAGGTAGACCTTGTCAAGCTGATGATCACCGGCGGCGTGCTGGACGCCACCGAAAAGGGCACCCCCGGCGAGATGAAGATGCCGCCGGAGATGATCAAAGCAGTCTGCGATGCAGCCCACAAGCTGGGCTATACCGTTGCCGCCCATACCGAATCCCCTGCGGGCGTGAAGGCTGCGCTGGAAAACGGTGTGGACTCCATTGAGCACGGTGCAAAAATGGATGAGGAGACGGTGCGTTTGTACAAAGAGCGGGGCGCATTTCTGTGCACGACCATCTCCCCTGCGCTGCCCTACGCACTGTTCGACACCGCTGTTTCGGGTGCCTCTGAAAAAGACCAGTACAACGGCAAGATCGTCTTTGACGGCGTAGTCGAAAGCGCCAAGACCGCGCTGGCAAACGACATTCCGGTGGGCTTGGGCAACGATGTGGGCTGCCCCTACATCACCCAGTACGATTTCTGGCGGGAGCTATGCTACTTTCATAAATACTGCGGCGTGAGCAACCGTTTCGCCCTCTACACAGCCACCCTGCGCAACGCGCAGCTGGCGGGCATCGGCGATGTGACCGGCTCTATCGCGCCCGGTAAGAGCGCAGACTTTATTGTGACCCGCGAAAACCCGCTGGAGGATCTGCGTGCCTTGCAGCATCTGGAGTTGGTGGTCTGCCGCGGCCGTGCCGTGAAAAAGCCCTCTCCCAAGCGTAAGAAAGAGGTAGACGCCCTGCTGGATCCGTATCTGGCATAAGAGGTCTACCCAACACATAAAAACGCGAGCGGCCAAAGCGGTCACTCGCGTTTTTTGTTTGCTATCAACGGTTTGCATTTTCTCTTTTCCAATGCCGCCCGGTGTGGTATACTGGAAATGCAAAAACCAGAAAATGGAAGGGGTAAAGTACAAATGAAGATTCGTAAAGCCGAGGAAAAAGACATTCCAAGACTGCTTGCACTGCTGGGGCAGGTGCTGCAGATCCACGCAGAGATACGCCCGGATATTTTTATTCCCGGCACCACAAAATACACCGTCCCTGAGTTAGCAGCGCTTTTGAAGCAGGAGGACAAGCCCATCTACGTTGCCGTGAACGAGGAGGATGTGTGCATGGGCTATGCCTTCTGTCAGTTGAAGGAGCAGCCTTTTTCCACCAACATGGTGCCCTTCAAGTCGCTGTTCATCGATGACCTTTGCGTTGACAAGCAGGCGCGCGGGCAGCACATCGGAGAAAGCCTGTTTGAATATGTAAAGCAGCAGGCAAAAGCGCTGGGCTGCTACGAGGTAACTTTGAACGTCTGGGCGGGGAACACTTCGGCAGAGCGCTTTTATGAAAAGATGGGCATGAAAACCAAGGAGCGGCAGATGGAGTATATTCTGTAACTCGGGCGAGAACGCCGCGCCTTTACATTGATAAAGGGCAGATAAAGCAAACACAACGGGCGGCTCCGGTAACAGAGCCGCCCGTTGTGTTTGCTTATGAAAGGGAAAACTTAGATTTCATACCACTTGATCTCATTGGCATCCAGATGCAGAGCAAAGCTGCTGCCGCCGGTGGTATAAACGGTGGTGTCCTGCGGCTCGTAGGTGTTGTTCACCACGCAGTACTTGCCGTTTTTAACGTAGGCGTGCACTTCCACGTTGTAGTTGGAGCTGAACCATGTGTGCAGCTGCTCCTCGCTGTGGGCGCTCCACAGGATGGCGCGGTACAGGGTGCGGCTGTTGGCAAAGCTGTACGGCACGCCGCTGATGTACACGGCACGCCCCTTGCCGAAGTCGTGTGCCGCCATCTGCACTTCCTTGTTCCGCTGCACCAGCACCTCGGTGCCCTCGAGGGCGTAGATGTTCTTTTTGCCCTCGCCAAAGTCCACGGGCTGGTCGGCGTCCTGCAGGATGAAGTGGCCGGGGTGCTCTTCCCAGTTGTACTTGTCGTAGTTGAGGGTGAAGCCGTTTTCCTCCTCCACGCCCAGCACGCTTGCAAGCTGGAAAATGTGCCCCTGATAGGGGTGGCCGGAGGGCTCACCCACGCCGATGAAGCCGCCGCCGTTCCAGACGAACCTGCGGATAGCAGAGGAAATCTCCGGGTCCTCCCACCAGATGCCGCCGGTGTGTGCGGTATCGGCATCGCCTACATTGATAATGACATCCAACGAATCCAGCAGACGCGGGTCGTTCTTGATATCCTCAAAGCTGATGAACTTCACCTCAAAGGGCGCGCCGGACAGCATCTCAATAACACCGGCGTAGCTGTAATTCTGCTTGTAATACAGGGCGTGGTGCACCATGTGGCAGCCCCATGCGCGCATTTTGCCCCAGCAGTTCAGCACAGCCACCCGCTTGACGCAGTAGGGGGTGGTGCCCTTGATGTTCTCATACAGTTCGCGGAACTCGTTGCAGACGCTCTCCACATAGTCCACGAACTCCGGGAACTGCAAGGCCAGTTTCAGATAGCCGCCATAGCCGATGCGGTCGATGGGCTTGCGCAGGATAGCGCGGCGGGCTGTGACCCAGTTTTCCTTGGCTTCCCGCACCGGGTCGCCGCCCTCGTGGAAGGTGTCCGGGAAGAAGTACGGCAGGAAACGGCCCTCGGTGTACTTCACGCCCTCAATGTCGGAGATCAGGCGCAGGGTGGAGCCGTTGCCCACGCTGCCCACCACGGCGTCCAGACCGATGCTCTTGAACTCCGGCATGAAGGGTTCGGTGCCGATCCAGTGATCGCCGAGGAACATCATGGCTTCGCAGCCGCACTCGTGGGTGATGTCCACCATTTCTTTGGCCAGCTTTGCAACTTCCCGCCGCTGGAACGCCTGAAAATCACGGTATTCCTTGCTGGGTACGCGATACTGGTTGTTGTAGTAGCCCTGATCGATGATGTACTCCGGGCGGAACTTATAGCCCACCTCCTGCTCGAACTGGTTCAGGATATAGGGGCTGACCGAGGCAGAGTAGCCGTACCAGTCCACGAACTTCTCCCGCTTCAGCTCGTCAAAGATCAGGGTAAACTGGTGGAAAAAGGTGGTGTAGCGGATGACGTTGACATATGGGTGCTCTGCAATGAACTTCCGCAGACGCTCCATGGAATACTTGTGGGTCTTGGGCTGACGCACATCAAAGGTGATCTGGTGCTCAAAATTCGTCCAGCCGTTGGTAGTGGCGTTGTACATGTGCACCGGGTCCCAGATGAGGTAGGCGAGGAAGCTGACCGTGTACTCGTGGAAGGGCACGGCCTGCACGGTCACGCTGCCATCTGCATAGCTCCACTTTTCCGGCGGCACGGGCTGCCCGGTGGTGCGGTCCATGACCTCCCACCAGCGGGTGATGTCGTCGTTGGTGTTCACCTGCATCAGCTCCGGGCTGATGCCCTTCATCAGCGGGATGGTCACGGTGTCGCCGGGGGCGGTGTAGAAGCCGGTCATGATGTAGCACTGCTGCACCTCGTCCGGGTTTGCCTTGGCCCATGCGTTATCCTTGCGGGTGGTATAATAGGTAGAGTAGATCTTTGCATCGGCATTTTTCAGCTGCTGCGGAAAGTCGGTGCCGTCACAGTCGCGGATGGCATCTGCACCCCACTTTTTCAGAATTTCCAGCGTTTCGGGCACCACGTCCAGGTCGGTGGGGATGGTCACGCGCCCGAACTTTCTTGTTTCATCCATAGGGATTCTCCTTTACCTCTCTCTTATCCTTAATCCTGATAGGTCGCATTGTAAACGGCCAGCACAGCTAGCAGCAGTGCCACACCCACGAGCATGATGCCAAGACCAGCCAGCTGCCCGGTCATTTTCCAGCCTGCGATCACCAGTGCAATGGACAGCACAAACAGCACGATCATCAGCACGATGCGCAGGGCAGGATGGTTTTTCCAGAATGCTTTCATCGTTTGTCACCTTACCCTTTCAGACCGCCCACGGTCATGCCCTGCGTCAGCTGCCGCTGCACGCAGATATACAAAATCAGGGTGGGCAGCATCACCAGCACCAGACCGGCATACATGGTGCCGTACTGCGCGGCGCTCTGCTGCGCCTGCATCAGGTTCAGCAGGCCGACCGGCAGGGTGCGGGGTGCGCTGGTAGAACTCATGAGGGTCATGGAAATGATGTACTCGTTCCAGAAGGACAGGAAGTTGAACAGAATAATGGTGATGATGGACGGCTTCGCCATGGGGAAAATAATGCGAACCATGGCAGAGAAATAACTGGCACCGTCGATGTAGGCAGCTTCCTCAAAGTCGTGCGGCAGAGTGGCGAAATAGCCCGACAGCAGATAGATCGTAAACGGCAGGGCCGTTGCCGCATAGACCACGGCCAGAATGAACAGGTTGTTCAGCAAAAAGCCGCTGCCCATGTGGCTCTTCAGCCACACATCGCCGTCCCGCAGCATCAGGAAGATGGGCACGACGATATAGTTGACGTTGATGAACAGACCTGCCATGAACAGCGTGTTCAGCAGCTTACGGCCCTTGAACCGGAAGCGGGACAGGCAGTAAGCAGCAGGCAGCGCAATGACCAGAAGCAGCACCAGTGCCAGTGCGGTAACCACAACTGAGTTGAGCATATATTCGCCCATCTTGGCCCCATTCCACGCATTGACAAAGTTCTGCCAGTAGAACCCGGCAGGCAGTGCCCACGGGTTGCCGTAGAACTCGGCGTTCTGCTTGATGGAGGCCATGAACACCCATGCCACCGGCACGATGATGGTCACGGCCAGCAGGATCAGCACAAAATAGATAAAGAACTTGTAGAGACCTTCCGCCGAGCGGGAAGATTTTTCTTCGGTTTTCTGCATTTTCTTCCCTCCTTAAAATTCCAGCGTGTCACGGCTGGTGGCCTTGTTGACACAGGCGGACAGTGCAAACGAGAACAGGAAGATGACGACACCGATGGCCATGCTGTAACCATACAAACCGGCATCCTTCTGGCTGTACATATAGTTCAGCGCAACATCCGAAGCACCGTTCGGCCCGCCGCTGGTCATGGCCTTGACGAACAGAAACGCCATGTTGATGGTGGAGATGATGAAGAAGGTCAGAGTGGTGCGGATATTCGTCCAGATGAGCGGAATGGTGATCTGGAAGAACTGGGTCAGCCGCCCGGCACCGTCCAGATTGGCACTCTCGTACAGGCTGGCAGGCACCGAGGACATGGAGGCCATATACATGACCATATAGTAGCCGATGGCCTGCCACACCATGGCAATGATAATGGAGGGGATGACCAGCTTTTCGCCCTTCCAGAGGATGGGGTCGCTCATATCCCGGAACAGGCTGATGATGCTGTTCAGCATTCCGTTTTCCGGTTTATAGATGGCCGAGAAAATGCCGGAGATGACGACCACGGAAAGGATGTTCGGGATGTAGAAGATGACCCGGAAGAAATTCTGCCCCTTGATCTTTTCGCGGGTCAGGATGGCTGCAAACACCAGCGCAAACGCAAAGGTGACGATGGTGACCACCACCACCAGCAGGATCATGTTCTGCATCGAGCGGATGAACTGGGTATCCTTCAGCAGATGCTGGAAGTTTTTCAGGCCCACAAAGGTCTCATTGGGCGAGTAGGCACCGCGCTCATATAAGCTCATACGGAACACATTGAGGGTGGGCAGGATCATAAAGATGAAAAATAGGATGGTGGCCGGTGCCACGCAGAGGAACACGAACCGTTTGCGGCTTTTGTCAGATTTCATAGACAAACCGCTCCTTTCTATTGGAATCCCGAAACCACAAAAAGCGGAGGCGGTCAAAACCGCCCCCGCTGGGCAGGGCTCAATTACTCAATGATGTTGGCGCGCATCTGGTCGCTGGCGGACTTGATGCCGTCGATCCACTGCTGCTCGGTCATGCTGCCGGACACCAGAGAGTTGACGGGATCGAAGAACACGGTGCGGACCTCCACGCCGGGGATCGCAGTAAAGGAAGCGAAATTGCCCATAGCTGCCTTTGCGCCATTGTCGTAGATGGAGTAGAACATCTTGTTATCGCCGTCCAGATCATCGGCAATGCCCAGCACAGGCTGAATGGCACCGCTCTCGGCGAACAGCTTGCAGGCTTCATCGCTGTACAGATAGGCTACAAACTGCTTAGCTGCATCCAGATGCTCAGCACCCGCCGGGATCCACGCCTGCTCGAACCATGTGTAGCTGTACTGGTCGCCGCCCGCCTTGACAGCCGGCAGAGCAGTCATGCCCCACTCGAAGCCATCGGCGCGGGGTGCCTCGGCCATCTCGCCCACGATCCAAGTGCCGTTGGGCATGAACAGAGCCTTGTTGTCCAGCACCAGCTGCTGATTCTGGGTAAAGTCCTGATCGTTGGCCTGTGCCGGAGTGATGGGATTGGTGTAGGAGGCCAGCTTGGTCACGATATCAAAGCAGGTCTGTGCCTCGGCGGTGTCCCAGATGCCTTCTTCGTAGTGGGTAGCCTTGTTGAAGAAGTCGGGGCCGCCTGCGGCGTACATCAGTGCGTAGAAGAATGCGTCAAAGTAGCCGGTGGTGGGGTAGGTGAACAGGTAGGTGCCCTCAGCGGCAGCCTTGTCGCCCAGTGCCCACATCTCATCCCAAGTGGTGGGCACATCCCAGCCCTTTTCCTTCAGGAAACCGGCGTTGTAGAACAGACCACAGGGGCTGTAGAACATGGGTGCCAGATAGGTCTTACCATCGCCGTAGGGATTGGTCAGAGAGGTGTCGGTGAAGCCGCCGGCGATCTTCTCGCTCACCTTCTTGCTCTCGCCGGGCACGGTCATGCCCAGCACATCGGTGATGTCCGCAATCAGGTTGCCCTTGATGAACTGCTCGGTCAGGGCAGCCTCACGGCCGGTGGCCAGATGGACCACGTCGGGGTAGTCGCCGCCCTGCATGGAGGGTCCGATGACATCCTCCAGATTCTTGTCGGTGGTCAGCTCCACCTTGATGCCGGTCTGGGCGGTAAAGGCATCAGTGACCTTCTGCCACATCTCGGAACCGTAAGCGGTCTCAATGGCGGCGACCTTGATGGTCACGTTCTCAGCGGGAGCGGCAGCTGCAGCGGCGGAAGAAGCCGTGCTGGAAGCGGTAGAAGCGGAAGATCCGCCACAGGCGGCCAGACCCAGTGCAGCGGCACCCACGCCAGCCACTTTCAGAAAATTGCGACGAGAAATGCGTTTCATAGTGTGTCCTCCATCATAAATTTCCGTTCAAAACACAGCCGGGGCAAACAGGCTTCGTCCGAAGGGGCTGTGGTTTTTTCTGATTCCAATATAGAGGTTTTCACGGTTCGCAGCAAGGTCTTTGTTGTTTCATTTTTTAGAAATCTTGCTTTTTGAAAAATTCTTTCAGCAAAAGCACTAAAATTGTTCGGATTGTTTTGGGACTTTTTCCCTGTCTGTAACCAATTTGACATATTTTTGCGCTTGATCGAGGGCGAAAATATTTATCCTATCCAAAAATCAGGGCTTGCATTTTTTCCTCATTGCCTCTATAATGAGAAAAAACGCACGAAACAACGCATCGTTTTTAGGTATTTATTTTTAGTATCTTGCTTTTATTTTTATATTTTTTGCGTTTCACCTCAAAAGGAGCCATTTATGAGTACCGAGCGATTTGATATCCGCCATGCTCCCGCTCCACGGGAATCCTTCCGGCTGCTGTACATCAGCAAGAGCAAATTTGGCGGCGATTGGAACAGCACTGCCCACACCCATTCCTGCACCGAGCTGTTCTACTGCCTGAGCGGAGAAGGTCAGTTTTATTTGAGCGGTCAGCTTTATCCGGTCAAGCCGGATGATATGATCATCGTCAATCCGCAGGTAGAGCATACCGAGCTGAGCCTGAATGCTTCACCGCTGGAATACATTGTGTTGGGCGTTGCTGGCATCGAGATCTTATTTGGAAAATCAGATTCTTCCTACGCCATCTTCAACTGCCGGGAAAATCGGGAGCGGATGGTGACGCTGCTCCATATGCTGCTGGCCGAAGCAGACCGCAGTCTGGACGGCTGCGAAACGGTCTGTCAGGATCTGCTGGAAGTGCTGCTCATCTGGCTGGTGCGGTGTACCACGCTCTCCTTGCAGGTGGAAGAAACGCCCCGCTCCGACAGCCGGGAGTGTGTGGAGATCAAGCGGTATCTGGACAGCAACTACCGGGAAGATATCTCGCTGGATACCCTTGCCGAGATCGCCCACATCAACAAATACTATCTGGCCCATACCTTCCAAAAAGAGTATGGCATCTCTCCGATCACCTATCTGAACCGCCGCCGCATTGAGGAAAGCAAATATATGCTGGGCAATACCGGTTACAGTCTGGCGCAGATCAGCGAGTTGATGGGCTTTTCCTCTCCCAGCTATTTTTCCCAATGCTTCCGCAAGGCGGAAGGCTTGACCCCCAATGAATACCGCCGTCAGGTGCGGCAGGGACAACGTCCTGCCCCGTCAAAACGGCATGAAGTATAATGAAAACGAGGAATTTATGATGAAATCCGTTACCCTTTCTCTGCTCCAGTCTGCTGCAAATGCCTTTGATTTTGGTGGACCCGTGCTCTGCGATGCCCACCACTATGGTGAGGGGCATATCAACGACACCTTTGTGGTCTGGCGGGAAGATCATTCCAAACGCTTTATTTTGCAGCGCATCAACACAGATACCTTTACTGACCCGGTGGGCCTGATGGAGAATGTCTGCGGCGTGACCCGGCATCTGCGGGCAAAAATTCTTGCCGAGGGCGGCGACCCCATACGGGAAACGTTGAACGTCATCCCCACCCTGACCGGCGGCAGCTGCTATCTGGATGCCGATGGCGGTGCATGGCGTGCCTATGACTTTGTAGAAGATACGGTCTGCTTGCAGCAGGTCGGCAGCGAAGCCGACTTCCGCACCGTGGCCGAGACGCTGGGCAAATTCCAGAACCAACTGGCGGATTACCCGGCCTCCACCCTCCACGAAACCATCGCCCGCTTCCACGACACGCCCAACCGCTATGCAAATTTTGAAAAAGCCCTCGCCGCCGATGCACTGAACCGCGCAAGGAATATTGCGCCGGATATCGAATTTATTCATGCACGGGAAAAGGACTGCCATGTTCTGCTGGATCAGCTGTCCGCTGGTGAAATCCCTCTGCGCGTCACCCACAACGACACCAAGATCAACAATGTCCTGATCGACGCTGCTACCGGAAAAGGCCTCTGCGTCATTGACCTCGATACCGTGATGCCGGGGCTTTCGGCCTACGATTTCGGCGATTCCATCCGCACCGGTGCCAACGACTGCGCCGAGGACGAACCCGACCAGAGCAAAGTCCATTTTGACCTGCATCTGTACGAAGTGTTCGCCAAAGGGTATCTCTCCACTGCCGGGGCATCCATGAGCATGGCAGAAAAAAAGAGCCTTGCATGGGGCGCAAGGCTCATGACGCTGGAATGCGGCATCCGTTTTCTGACCGACTATCTGGAGGGCGACCATTATTTCCATATTGCTCGCCCGGATCACAACCTCGACCGCGCCCGCACCCAGTTCACACTGGTGCGGCAGATGGAAGAGGTTTTCGATCAGATGCTGGAAATCGTCTGCCCGGACAATCCCTGATCCTGCCATCTCCTCCATTTGAATACAGCAAGAAGCATGGACGCTCTCCTTTTCGGGGGCGTCCATGCTTCTTTTTTACAGCTTATCCCTACACACCCATCAAATCGCTATTGTCTGTGGCTTTTGGCAGGGTGCGTCCGCAGGGGTGCACCCTGTTTTTTGTTTTGTACAAGGCTGTGCTCTCACACCTTATACTCCAAGCGCAGCCTTCAAAACACCTCTGCTGCACCGCATCCTGCGCCACATTCTTGCTAAATGCCCACCTGAGCGAGCACCAAAATCGCAGAGCGTTTCTCTCAGAGCGTCTGCGCCTTCTCTGCCAGAAGATCCCGGATACACTCTGCAGCCGTCCACGGAACAACTACATCCGGCTGAGCTCCGCGCTCGTCCACGCCCTTTCCTTCCAGTGAAGCCATCGTGCGGCTGATGGGATAAGTAAAGCTGAACGCATCGTACACCACCGTTATGGGGTTCGTGTAATCCAGCGTACCCATGGTGGGGCGCCCCAGCAGCACGGCTCTGCCCTGCTGCTTTGCCAGCTGGACAAAATGCTCTGCCTCCTGCTCGCACCAGGTATCGGTCAGCAGGATCACCTTCTCCGGCCCACGGCGTAGAATGGGCGTTTCGGCGGGAACGGGCAGGGCTTCCACCTCATCCACCCAGCCTTTGCCGCTCTGGTCGCGGTAATAGCTGATCCACTGCTGCGCCATCTGCCGCAGCGCGGGCTCCTCATCTACAAGGTAGGGCTTCAGCATCCGGATGAGCCGGGTGCAGTTCATTTTCGTGTAGTTGGTGCGGATGCGCCGGTCGCCGAAGAGCTCCCCGGCAGTGGTATCCTCTGCCGCGATGTAGGGCAGCAGAGGCAGAAGTGCTTCTTCGTCCTCCCCACGCGCCGTGCGCAGATCGATCACCAGCCGTGTGCAGCCGTCCAGCTGCGCCTGATGAGCCTGCACAAACGCTTCCAGCACCACCGCATCGTTCAGGGTACCGGGGTTCAACAGCAGCGCCCCTGCCCCCAGTTCCTGCACAAACGGCGCGGCATCCCCTTCCACCGGGTAGCGGGCCAGTTCCAGCGTTTCCTCGGTGCCATCGGCATGGCGCACCGTGATGTCCCGTGCCAGCTTCAGATAGCCGTTCCACTGTTCCCGCTCCGGCACATCAGCAGCCAGCAGGGGGTTGGGCAGGTTCTGTACGATGCGCTCCGGCGCAGTCCGGTTGATAGCCAGCACCGCATCGCCCGGATGCAGGCGCGTTTCCTGTGTTACCAGATCCACAAACATCCCCTCCGTGCAGCGGCGCACCGCAAACCCACGGGAGAAAGGGGTGTAGTCTGCGTCATGCAGGGCAAATTTCAGGTTGCGATCCCGCATACCGGCGCAGTACTGGCTCACCGCCTGCAGCACCAGCAGCGAGGACATCCGCCGGTCATAGTAGGCCTGTCCCAGCATGGTGACAAAGGGTGATGGGTCGTGCCGCTTCTGCTTTGCATCCCAGCCCGCATAGTCGTTGCGCATGGTCAAAAACAGATCCTTCAAAAGCTTGTTGCTTTCCATTTCCAGCCCTCCTCGGCGGATGTTTCGGTTACATAAAAACGGCTGCTGCGCAGTGCTCTGTACAGCAGCCGTTTGTTGGGTTCAGTGTGTCTTTTGCGGATAGTGCCTATCTGCGGCAGGCTCAGACGTTGTCCACGCAGAACTGACCTGCCAGACGGCCGTGCGTGACAGCCATGCCAATGGAGTTACCAGCGCAGGGGGTGCTGTAGCCGGTGCCATAGCGGCCGCCCAGACTGTTGCCGGCTGCATACAGACCCTTGATGGGCTCGTAGTCGATGTTCAGCACGTTCAGGCTCAGGTCGGTCATCATGCCGTTCATCGTGACCATGCTGGGGCTTGCGCTGCGGTTGCCCAGAGTCTGGGCACAGCCGTAGAACGGTGCCTCGCGGATGGGGATCAGGGCACTTGCATCCTTACCGAACTTGTCGTCCTTACCGGCATCGCACATGGCATTGTACTCGTCGATGCTTGCCATGAAGGTGTCCATCTTGTCATCGGGCACGCCCATTGCCTTGGCCAGCTCTTCCAGCGTGTCGCACTTGAACACCTTGGACATCATACGCTCGGCCACAAAGCAGCTGCGGATGGTCTGCTCCTCGCTGGAGCAGGGCAGTGCCTCCATATCATCGATCAGATCCTGATAGTACTGCGGACGGCCTGCGTTGGGGCCGGAATGCTCGATGCCGCAGGCGCAGATGCTCTTCATAAAGTTCTTGTCGGTGACCAGCCAGCCGGTAGCGTTCTTCTGGCGGGCAGTGGCGGTGGAAGCACCGGTCACATTGCCCTCGTTGCAGAAGCGCTTGCCGTCGCTGTTGAGCCACAGCATACTGTTGGCACCCCAGGGGGTGGAGTTGATGCCGCCGCCCAGGATCATGGTGCCGCGGGGGGCCGGCTCGATCATGCCGCCTGCCCAGCACATCATCTTCAGGCTGGAACCATCGCGGCCGCCCATGAAGGAGAAGAAGTCCTTCTTCAGGCCGCCCTCCCGCTCGTTGCGCTCCATGTACTCGTTCATCAGTGCCCAGCACATCTCCGCATTGCCTGCGTAGTCGCCACCGCACATCACAACGCCCATCTTGGTGTTGTACTTGACGATCTTGCCGTCGGCGTTCTTTGCAATCACGCCGACCACATCGCCGTTGTCGTTCTGCACCAGCACCTGTGCTGCGGTGCCGTAGTACAGCTGTGCGCCGTAGTCCTGCACAGCCTTGTCCAGCTGTGCCTGCTGCACATACTTCAGCACGCTGTTGGCGGCAACGCCATCCACCGGCTCTGCACTGTAGGGGCCCATGAACTGGATGGTTGCGGGCCAGGTGCGGGTGCCAGGCTTGCGGGGGTAATTGGTCATATCCAGACAGTCGTAGATATTCTTGCCTGCGGCGATCTTGTCGTAGTCTGCGTTCAGGTGGATGATGGTCCAGCCGTCCTCAGAGTTATCGTAGGTGTAAACGCGCTCGTCCACGCCCATCTCCTTGCAGACATCCAGCATATGGTCCAGCGTCTCGCCGGAGTGCTGCACATACAGGCTGACGATGCCGGGGTCGGCACGGCCGCCGCTGCGGGTAACGAACTCATCGCAGATCTGACCCAGATCCCATGCGGGGATTCCTGCATCCTGTGCAAACTTGGAGTTCCATGCGCCGATGTCCTCGCCGTACCATGCAAAGTTATCCTCGGTCTGGGACTCGAGGCCCACGACCCTTGCACCCTTCTCGGCAGCGCCCAGAACAGCGGCCACACCAGCGTGACCCAGACCCACGACGCAGACATCGCAGTCTACCTCGCTGTCTACACTGCTGAAAGCAGGTGCTTCCCCCAGCCAGTCGCCGGGGCCGGAGTAACCGAACACACGACCGTCTGCCTTGGCGGCAGCCCGTGCTTCGCCGCGAGGATCATCGCCGTAGTTAGTGTTTTCGTCCTCGGCACCGCCGGTCAGACCCATTGCCTGCTGGATGCAGTTTGCGGCAGCTTCCTTGACAGCGTTGGAGGTAACAGTAGCACCGGAAACGCCATCGATCTCAGCGTTCTGGGCCTCCATCAGCATGGTCTGGAAGTCTGCGGCAGAGTTGACTGCCAGCTCCAGCGTCTCGTTGGCGGTATCCACCTTCACCTCGGTGATGGCGGTGTCGGAGAAGGTCATAGTGACGGTGATGTCATTCATGCCCTTTGCCGTGGCGGTGTAGGTGCCGGCGGTGTAGACCGAAGCACCAGAGGAGGCCACAGACGAGCTGGAGGAATTGCAGGCAGACAGAGCGCCAGCCGTAACGCCGCTCATGGCGGCGGCAGCAGCGATCTTCAGAAAGCCTTTGCGCGAGATCTTGTTCATGAGATTTCTCCCTTTCCTGACGTTTTTCATCGTTCTTCGTGTCAGATATGCGTTGCACATATCCAGTGTTTTTAGTATAATGATAAAGTCTTAACAACCGGTGGTCTCATTTCTTAACAATTCTTAAGTTTGTTGCGTTTTTCTTGTCAAAACCGCAACAAGGACGAAAAATAGACCATAGAACGAAGCGTGTTTCTGATGACAGGAGCGAAATGGAATCATGACACAATGTAAGATCCTTGTAGTGGACGACAATGCCGACATCCGGGAGCTGCTGGAGATCCTGCTCACCAGCGAAGGCTACGATGTCACTCTGGCTTCCAGCGGAGAGCAGGCCCTTCAGCTGCTGCATCCGGAGCTGGATCTGGTGATTCTAGATATTATGATGCCCGGTATATCCGGCATCCGTGTGTGCGAGGCGATCCGGAAGCAGAGCAATGTCCCCGTGCTCTTTCTCACCGCGAAGGGACAGGAGGAGGATATCTCTCTTGGGCTGCGGGTAGGTGCTGACGACTACCTGCCAAAACCGTTCTCCCATACCCAGCTCACGGCGCGGGTCAAGAGCCTGCTGCGGCGGTACCGGGTGTATCAGGGCAAGGGCGACCCGGAGGATGAGGCGTGGCTGGTGCGGGGACCGCTGAAGATCAGCCGCACCTATAATGAGGTAGAAAAGAACGGCCAGCCCATCGACCTGCCAGAGCTGGAATACCAGATGCTGCTGCTCATGGCTTCCCATGCGGGGCACATCTTCTCGGCGCAGAACCTCTACGAGAGCGTGTGGAACGAGCCTTATCTGTATTCCTCCAACGGCACCGTCATGGTGCACATCCGGAAGCTGCGGGTAAAGCTGGAGGACGACCCGCAGAACCCAAAGCTGATCCAGACTGTCTGGGGAAAGGGATACCGCTTTGGCTGATTTCCGAGAAAAGCTGCTCCATGGTCTGCGGGGCGAGCTGGTGCGCGCCATCCTGCTGGCCATTGCCGTATCCGTCCTGCTGTACAATATCCTGCAGCCCATCAGCAAAGCAGCACTGCAGACCTACTACCTCAACTCGGATTTTCTGCCGCGCAAGACCGATGCCGTGGGCACCATGCTCCAGCAAAACGTAACCGAGAGCGGCATTTCCAGCCAGCAGGTACAGCAGATGGCCGACTGGTACTCCAACGACGGCAGGCCAGGCGGCTGCATCCTGCGGGTGGAAAAGGACGGCATCGTCATCTATGATTCTGCCCTGAATAATGTGGAGTACTACCGCACCTACAGTCAGGCCTCCAAAACGCTGGACGAAGAAGCCTATCTCCGCACCTATCCACTGGAATTTTCCGACGGCAGCGCCACCCTTTACGTCTACGGCTACTTCGATTTTTTTGTAGACGAAGCCGTGCGCACCTTTGAGTTCTGGCTCTGCCTGCTGCTGGGCATCTGCATCGTCCTGTGGGCCGTGTGGAAAAAGCTGAACTACATGGAGCTGCTGAATCAGAGCATCCGCGTGCTGGAAGGCGGTCAGCTGGACTATAAGGTGCCTATGCAGGGCACCGATGAGCTGGCACAGATGGCCCGGAGCCTGAACGAGATGAGCGCTTCCCTCAAGCAGCAGATAGAGCAGGTACAGCAGGCGCAGGCGCAGCGGTACGAGCTGATCACCTCCCTCTCCCACGACCTGCGCACGCCGCTGACCGCCCAACTGGGTTATCTGGAGCTGCTGGCCGAGCACCGCTACCAGACCCCCGCGCAGCACGACGAATATCTGAACAAGTGCGTCCGCAGCTGCCGCAGCGTCATCGAGCTGAGCAATGGGCTGTTCCGCATTGCCAGCGGCGAATCCCCTCAACGGGACCCCAAGCTGGAACAATTGCCCGCGCCGGATATCTTTTTGCAGGTTTTTTCTGAAAAGCTGGCCCTGCTGGAGGAGACCGGATGGCAGGTGCAGTACCTTGCCTCCTCCTGCACGCCCTGCCTGCTGTGGCTGGACATCGATGCTCTCTGCCGCATTGCTGACAACCTGATCTCCAATCTGCAGAAGTATGCCGACCCCGCACAGCCCATCTGCTTTGAGGTCACCGCCGAAGATGACCGGTTCTGCGTCTGCCTTTCCAATGCAGTATGCACCACCCCACAGGGCGATTCCCATGGTGTCGGCCTGAAAAATGTTGCCGCTCTGATGGAGCGTATGCATGGGCAGAGCAGCTATACCTTTGAGGGCAGGACCTTCTGTATCACGCTGCATTTCTCCCGATAATGCGCTCTGCCCAAGTCAGATATTCCTTTTATCCCACATACGCAAACCCGCCCCGGCTTCCTGTTGCAGAAACCGGGGCGAGTTGTTTACATCACAGAGCTATCTGGTGCACCTGTGCAGTGGACATGGGTACCAGATAGCTTTTCCCTCGTCTGCCCTAGTGGTGATGTAGTAGAGCCACTTGTCTTTAACCTCCTGCCTCAGTGCAGTCAATGGAGATCATTCTCCCATCCCGGAGCAGCAGCTCCACACACCCTGTATCCATGTTGAATTTGCAGGATCTTTCATCGTACTTCATGTTCGTTTCCTCCTGAAATCATGTTGTAGCTTATGTCGGTCAATCTATGATTTCGGATTTCATCTTCCACGGACACCCATATTGAATTTTCCGAAGAAAACAAATAATCCGAACCCATCTCCTATCGGAAACAAGTTCGGATTATTTTTGTTTGGTCCGAGTGGCGAGAATCGAACTCACGGCCTCTTGAACCCCATTGTGCTTCTCTCAAAAACGCAATGGACACTCC